>JBHIDS010000180.1:0-4517 GCA_046760205.1 Candidatus Methanofastidiosia archaeon | reverse complement strand
CCCTGTAACCTTATTTTCTGTAACCCTGATGTTATTGATGAGCATAGATTTGCTCTTTTTGAAGGCTATTCTTGGAGAAAATTCAAAGATTGGGTTTTACAGTGCAGCCACAACCATTGCAAAGATTCCTTACTTCATCCTTCAAGCCTTTGGAATCTCACTGCTCCCTGCAATATCAAAGTCCACCTCAAGGAGGAATCTTGAATTGACCTCAAGATACATTAATGACTCTTTAAGATACCTCTTAATACTCCTCATCCCAGGAGTCTTTCTCATAAGTGGCACCTCAGAGGGCTTGGTCAGGCTTTTGTATTCTGTAAGGTTTGCAGAGGCTTCTCTTCCCTTAAGTGTTCTGATATTTGGAATGGGATTTACAACCATTTTTGCAATTCTATGCACAATCATCACTGCAAGTGGAAAGCCCAAGATATCCTTTACCATAGCCTTGATCTCCCTCATCATCGATGTTATTTTAAACCTGATTCTCATTCCAAAGTACGAGCTTTTGGGAGCTGCCCTCTCAACATCTCTCTCCTCCCTCATTGGATTTTCTCTCTCTGCCCTCTACGTTTTTATGAATTTCAAGGCTCTCGTTAAAATCAAAACTTTTACAAAAATTGTCATTTCATCTCTTGCAATCTATCTCTTAACCTTTTATGTAGTTGTGCCTGAGATTTTGCTTCCAATCATGTACCTCTTCCTTTTTTCTCTCTATCTCTTTTTCTTGGTAGGGTTGAGGGAGTTGAGGAGAGAGGATTTTGAGATGCTAAAAATCTTGTTTTTTTCTGAGAGGTAAAACCAAAGATTTAAAAATCATAATGATGAAAGATCCTATGCCAGTTTTAAATCTCAGATGCACAAAGCTAAAGGCTAAACGAAACCCAAAAGAGATGTACAAAGGTGGACCCATCACCTTCATCCCTATGCCTCGATTCGATGAAGTCTCAGAGGATGGAGAGCATTTGATGATAAGATTCAGAAACACCTTAAGGTACAAACCAAACTTGGGATTTTTCCGTATCGAGGGATGCCTCACTTTCGGTTGTGAGGAAGCTCAAAAAAAGGAAATCCTAAAGCTCTGGAAGAAGAATAAGAGGTTTCCAGAAGATGTCTATGAGGAGATAATGAGTGTGATGTCTAAGTACGCTTATCTTGCCTTTGGAAACCTTGCCTTTGAGTTGGGGTTGCCTCTTCCATACAGGACTCCTGATGTTAAGCTTTTAAGGTATGGTTATGGTTAGGTTATATTTTCATTTCTCAGTATCCTCAGTTTTCCCTTCCCTTCTCCCTCTCCTCCTTCTCAAGCACCCTTCGAAGAACCTTTCCCACCATGGACTTTGGAAGCTCCTCTCTAAACTCCACCAAACTTGGCACCTTGTACTTTGAAAGTCTCTCTTTGCAGAACTCTATTATCTCTTCAGGAGTTGCAGTCTTGCCTTTCCTTAAAACCACAAAAACCTTTACCACCTCTCCATGGTACTCATGGGGAATGCCAATGGCGCAAACCTCCAAAACCTTTGGGTGCTCGTAGAGTGCCTCTTCCACATCTCTCGGAAAGACATCGTAACCATCTGAGATTATCATGTCTTTTTTTCTGTCTATTATTTGAAAGTACCCATCCGCATCCATTCTAGCAATGTCTCCTGTGTAGAGCCATCCATCTCTTATCACTCTTCGAGTCTCCTCAGGCATCCTCCAGTAGCCTTTCATCACTTGAGGTCCCCTGATCAAGAGCTCACCAATCTCCCCAACCCCAAGGTTTTTTGAAGTCTGAGGATTTACTATCTTGGCATCTGTACTTGGGAGAGGAAGCCCAATGAAGCCTGTCTTTCTTATCCCATATATTGGATTTGCATGGGTAACAGGCGATGTTTCTGTCAGTCCATAACCCTCCACAAGCCTTCCACGAGTCAACTTCTCAAAACCCTCCTCCACCTCTATTGGAAGAGGGGCAGCTCCACTGATACAAGCCTTTATTGAAGAAACCCTGAACTTCTTTACCTTTGGATGATTAATTATGGCAACGTACATGGTGGGAACTCCTGGAAATATGGTGGGCTGGTACTTCTTGATGGCTTTTAGCACCTCTGCTATTCTGAATCTTGGAAGGAGCACCATGGTGGCAGCTAAATGGATGGATAAGTTCATGCATGCAGTCATTCCATAAACGTGAAAGAAGGGGATTGCAGAGAGAAAAACCTCTTTTCCTATTCTTGCTCCAGTGAACCAGTGTTTGGTTTGCAGTGTGTTGGAAACCAGGTTTTTGTGGGTGAGCATCGTTCCCTTTGGAGCTCCAGTGGTGCCTCCAGTGTACTGGATCACAGCCAAATCGTTGAAGGATACCTTCTCTTCGATTTTATCTTTTGCCTTGCTCAGGAGATCTGAGAGGAGAGTTGCCTCTTCGTCTAAGAGATGAGCTCTTCTTGAAATTTTCAAAAGCATTCTCTTATAGGTGGGTATATAATCTTGAATTCTTGAAACAAGCACACTTTCAAGCTCGGTTTTCTTCCTGACTTTTTTTGCAGTTTTGTAGAAGGAGTCCAAGGTCACCATGATCTTAGCCTGAGAATCTTCGACTTGATGTCTGAGCTCTCTCTCAACACTCAAAGGGTTTGTAGGCACAATCACAGCTCCTGCCTTTAAGATTCCATAGTAACAGAAAACGTATTGTGGAGAGTTTGGAAGATGAAGCATCACTCTATCTCCTCTCTCAATCCCTAAATCTTTTAAAACATCTGCAAACTTTGAAGAGAGGGTATTGAGTTCTCTATAGCTGAATCTTCTGTCATAAAAAACCATGGAAGTGGAACTTGGAAAGCTCAGAGCTGAGTCTTTGAGAAATTTCTGCAATGGAACTTTGGGAATCTCTATCTGGTGAGGAACTCCTGCCTCGTAGTGCTTGAGCCAGGGTCTTTCAAACTTCAGGTTCTTCAAAACTCTCCCTCCAAGTTTGAATTTTTGGCTCCAGGAATCTCTGTATCGATCTGTTCACTGCATCTGGTCTCTCAAAGATTAAGAGGTGTCCAGAGTAAGAAATGGTGTCCAGCCTTGCATTGGGCATCTCTTTTACTATTTTTTTGGCATCTGAGCGCAAGGTTATGGTATCCCACTGCCCAGCAATCACCAAGGTTGGAATCTCTATCTTTTCGAAGAGTGGAGAACCGTTCCATTTGAAAACAGCGTTGTTGAGATAGTTTTTCAGTACATATGGCGGAGCGAAGAGATGTCTTGAGAGGATTGCCTTAATTATTTTCAAGATAGAGATGGGAAGAATGCAGGTCAACTTTAAAACTGGAGAGAGCATGAAACTACTTGAGACGTTTATCAAAATGAGTTTTTCTATCTTCTCTGGGTGTAAAACCGCAAACTCCAGGGCAAGGGCTGCACCAAAAGAGTGCCCAAGAATGATGACCTTTTCCGAAACCTTTAAAACCTCCAAGGCTTTTGAGAGATCGGAAAGCATCTCTTCCACCGTGTACGAGGATGTGGGTTTGTCTGAAAAGCCATGTCCTCTCAAGTCAAAGGCTATCAATCTGTACTTATCAAAGAAGAACTCCAACTGACGGGTCCAGTGAAGAGCCCTTCCCCCAACTCCATGAAGGAATATCAAAGTTTTTTCCCTATCTCCCTTTCCGGTGTCTATCACGCTCAACTTTAATGGAGGATCGGCTCCCACCCAAACAATCTTTCTGAAATCCTCGAGATTCGGTTTCATAGCTCACCTCTACAGAATATGAATCTTCATGGGATTTGAGTATAAAAATCTTTTGGAGGAAGGTTTTTTTTAACCAAAAGATTTATAAGTTAAAATTCCAAGATTTAAAAAGGTGATTTCTTTGGGAGATTTTAGAAAAGATAGGAAAGAATTGATAAAAGGGATTTATGGTATTCTTGGAGAACCCTCAGACGAAAAAAAATATGGGGAAGATGTCGTTCTTTTCTATGAAAAGAATAAGAAGATCTTTAGGTTGCTAAAGATTGATGGGAAATGCATTCTCCAACTAACATCGATATTCCTCTTCAATGGAGGAGAACAAGAGTATATGAGGGCAAAGTCCATGTCATGCTATTACGACGGAGAGTTCAAACCAATGGAATGGAAGAAAAGACCTGGAATCCTCTCACTTGCCTTTACAAAACTCGCCTTCCTTTACAGATACTTCAAAAAACCCTATATAAAACCTGACACCATTCTATCAGAGAATCTAAATTTTAATAAATTTTAAAAAAATCGTACATGGAAATGATCTTTTCGTCGAGGTGCATCCCTTCTCCCAAGAAA
This sequence comes from Candidatus Methanofastidiosia archaeon, assembly GCA_046760205.1. Taxonomy (GTDB): domain Archaea; phylum Methanobacteriota_B; class Thermococci; order Methanofastidiosales; family SZ-28-30; genus JBHIDS01. The sequence goes on along the minus strand of JBHIDS010000180.1, from coordinate 235 downwards.
TCAAAGGTTCCTATTTTGAACTTGGAGAGTATGAATATCAAGGTGGACCTTTGAGTTGGGTCACATCTATAAAATCAGAAAAACTCCCAGTTCAAGAAATTCTTAAAATCTCTGAAAGAATAGAAGATGAAATTGAAAGATTGGGTTTTGTTAGGACGAAATGAACCAAAAAATCATTGAAAATGCTCTGCATTTTCATGATTTCTATTGTGACTATGTTCACAATAGAAAATTT
>JBHIDS010000179.1:0-4528 GCA_046760205.1 Candidatus Methanofastidiosia archaeon | reverse complement strand
TACAGACAGGTTCTGGGGAAGTGCCTTTGGAACGATAAACAAGAGAATAGACCACACGAGTATTTGTGAGGCAAGCCATCATGTAGCCTATGATATTATAGGAAACAAAGGTGGACCGGGTGGCAAAGGACTCAAGCATGCAAAGCCAGACATAGTTGATTCAGAGTACATAATCTTTTTCGGATCATCTCCTCTTGAGGCAAACTTTCCAATGCAGACTCTTGCAAGAAAACTCATGATGTTCAAAGAGAAGGGAGGAAAGTTAGTTATAGTTGACCCAAGGTTTTCAAATTCAGCTGCAAAGGCTGATACATGGATTTCAATAAAGATGGGAACGGATGCAGCCTTTGCATTGGGGATGATGAGATGGATGATTGAGAACAAAAAGTATGATGCTAAATACCTTGAAAATACCACAGAAAAGGCTGCAAATGTAGATGGTCACAAGACCTGGACTAATGCAACCTATCTTGTGAGAATGGATGACATGACCCATCTCAGAGCAAAGGATGCAGGAATTGAAGGGGGAACAGAAGAGCAGTTTGTTGTGATTTCCAATGGAAACCCCAAAGCTCATGATGCTGTGGAACATGGGGAGCTTGAAGTTGATTTAACAGTCAATGGAATTTCTTGTAAATCTGCATTCACCTTGTTGAAAGAGAGGGTAAGAGAAAGGACAATCTCTGAGTATGCAGGGATTTGTGGGATTAATGCAGGTGTGATTGAGAAGGTTGCGAAAGAATTCACATATCATAAAAGAAAGGCATGTGCAGACTTCTACAGAGGACCAGTTCAACACACCAATGGTACTTACACTGGAATGGCAATTGGAATGCTTAACTGGTTGATAGGAAATATGAATGTAGTTGGTGGAATGTCTTCAGGAGGTGGGCACTGGCACGAGATGGGTGGAAAATCTGGGAATCTTTATGATTTGGGAAAACTTCATCCAGGAAAGGTGAAATCCAAGGGAGTTGTGCTCACAAGGTACAAGGCAAAGTATGAGGACACCACAGAATTTGAAAAGAATGGTTATCCAGCGAAAAGACCCTGGTTCCCCTTGGCATTGCATGGAAACTGGCAAGAAATAGTTCCAAGCATTGCTCAGGGCTATCCATATTCGGTAAAGGCTTTAATAAACCACATGGGAAATACTGTTTACTCAACACCTGGAGGAATTCATTTTGTAGAAACTTTAAAGGACACAAAAAAGTTGCCTTTAATAATTTCCTTTACCATGGTAATGAGTGAGATTGATGCTCTTTCAGACTACATTTTGCCTGACAGACACTACTTAGAGAGATACTCAACAACCCACACTGCCCCTGCCATACTTTCAAAAGTTAGCCAGTTCAGAGTTCCAGTTGTTGACCCAGTTTTTAAAGACACAAGGCTGGAAGAAGACGTGCTCATTGAAATTGCAAAGAGAATGGGCTTGTCTGGCTTTGGAGAGGATGGTTTTGGAGAGGGAATGCCCCTAAACAATGCATGGGATTGGTACAAGAAAATGTTTTCAAACATAGCATCAGAGGGAGACGGTGTTCCTGGTCTAACAGAAGAAGATAGGCTGAATTACTGCCTTTCAAGAGGTGGAAGATTCGAGGATTATGGAAAAAGACATGACTGGAAGGGTATCTGCCTCATTTACGTAGAAAAACTTGCAAAGACCAAGGATTCAATGAGTGGAAAACCCTATGATGGATTGCCAAGGTACGAGCCGATAAAGGATTGCATAGGAAATGAAGTTAAAGATGAGGGATATGATTTTGAGCTAACAACATACAAACCTGTCTTCCACACCCAATCAAGAACAGCTTCGAACCCATGGTTAATGGAGTTACAAGAAGAGAATTATGTTGAGATAAATTCTCAGGATGCAGAAAAGCTTGGTGTAAAAACTGGAGATTTGGTAAAGGTAACATCTCCATCCAATGAGGAAGGTGTTGTTGGCAAAGCTTTGGTTACAGAGGGAATGAGACCTGGTGTCATAGCAATCTCTCATTCTTATGGACACTGGGAGTATGGTTCAAAGCCTTACAAGGTAGATGGCAAAGAATCAGAGTATGCAGAATTCATAGGAAAGGGAGTTTCTGGAAATCCAGTTATGAGGCTCGATCCAGTCCTAAAAGATGTTCCATTACAGGATCCAATTGGAGGTTCTGCATCTTTTTATGACACCAAGGTTAGAGTGGAGAGGGTGGTATGATGACAAACCAGCTTGGATTTTACATAGAACTTGGAAAGTGTACAGGTTGTGAGGCTTGTACAGTGGCTTGCAAGTCAGAGAACAACACTCCCCTGAAGGTGAACTGGAGATGGGTCTTAGAACAGAACAAGGGAAAGTACCCAAATCCAAAGAGGGTTTTTGTTACAATGGCTTGCTTTCACTGTGAAAACCCTGCATGCCTTAAATCATGTCCAGAGGATGCGATAACAAAGAGAGAAAATGACGGCATAGTTTTAATAGACCAAGAGAAGTGTGTTGGATGTAAGAGATGTATCTGGGCATGTCCATATGGTGCTCCTCAGTTTCAGGTTGAGACAGAAAAAGTTGAGAAGTGCACCTTCTGTGTTCAAAGGATTGAGGAGGGATTGAATCCTGCCTGCGTTGATACCTGTGTTGGGAGAGCTCTTCACTTTGGAGATATCAAAGAAATTGCAAGAAAACCAGAAGCTCAAAGAAAGATTGAGGGATTTGCAAATCCTGATCTCACCAACCCCTCTGTGAGGTTCAAACTCTAATTCAATTTTTTAAAGAGATGAAAAGATGTGTGAATCCACAGAAGAACTTCACCAAATGACTTTAGCCAGGGGAAAGATCTACAAGTTCTTGTCTTTCATCTTTTTGAAAGAACCTTCAAAAGATGTGATTGAAAAGTTGAAAGATAGAGAATTCTTATCCAATCTCAAAGAACTTTTTGGTCATTCCTCCTCTCATCTTGAGAAATTTTTAAAAGAATTCGATGGGAATTGTAAAGCGTTAAAGCAAGAGTATGTAAGCCTTTTCTTAGCTCCATCAGCCAGATACGTTGCACCCTATGAGTCTGTGTACAGAACAGGACTTCTCTGGGGAAATTCCACGATAGATGTTCTTAAATGCTATGAGAGGGCAGGAGTTGTGATTTCCAAAGAATGCAAAGAAATTCCAGATCACCTAGGTTTAGAGCTTGAGTTTATACATTTTCTTTGTGGGAGGGAGGCTGAGACTCTTGAGAATTCGAGAGAAGAGGCATTGAAGTTCTTGAATTTGCAGAAAGAATTTCTCCAAAACCATCTGATGAGTTGGGTTTCTGAGGTTTGTGATGAGATAGAAAAGAAAACCAAAAGTGAATTTTATAAGGGAATTGCATCACTCACTTCTGAGTTTGTAAAGAGAGACTTTAGAGAGCTTTGTGAAACCAAAACTTTTTAAGAGATTTTTTGAGTTGAATTCATGAGAATGATTTTTTTCCTATGCTTTTTGAGCTTTTTTGCAGGATGTCTCTCTGAGAAGGAAGAAGTCTATGTTTTGTATGCAGGTTCTCTCACCCAGACAACAGAAGCTTTGGGGAGAGAGTTTGAAAGAGAGATAGGAATCAGTTACAGAGGAGAGGGCTTTGGTTCCATCACCTGTGCAAGATTGATAAAAGAAAAACTCAGAGAGCCAGATGTCTTTCTCTCAGCAGATTTTTCAGTCATAGATTCTGAGATATCGGATTGGTTTTTGACCTTTACATCTGGAGAGATGGTGATAGCCTATAGTCCCAAAAGCAAGTTCTCAGAGGAGTTTTCAAAAAAAATCTGGTTTGAGGTTCTTCAAAATGATGACTTTCGGCTTGGAAGAACAGACCCAGATTTGGATCCCAAAGGCTACAGAGTTTTATTTGTGGTAAAGCTTGCAGAGATATTCTATGATAAAGAATTATTTGAAAAAATTTTGGGAGAAGAGAGAAATCCAAATCAGATTTTTAGGGAAACAGAGCTTTTAGCACGCCTTGATGTCGGGCAACTGGATGCAGTCTTTGCCTACAAGCATGAAGCCTTGGAGAGAAACCTTCCCTTCATCCAACTTCCAAAGGAGATAAACCTTGCTTCCTTTGAGCACTCTGATTTTTACAAAGAGGTTTCCTACAGCTTAAAAGGTAAAACCATCTACGCATCTCCCATAACCTATGTTCTAACCATTCCAAAAACAGCCAAAAACAAAAAAAATGCCCTAAAGTTTGTGAAATTCGTCTTGGAAAAAAAGAACCTCTTTTTCTCGAACTTTGGAGAAATTCCAATTCTCTCAGGAGGAGATAAGAATTCAATCCCCTTAGAGTTGAGAGAATACGTTGTAGGTGATTGCTGTGCGATTTGATAACGATAGAATTTTCAACTTTGCCTTACTTCTCTTTTCTCTTGCAATACTCAGTTTCATTCTTGCACCAATTTTCAACCTCTTGATCCACTTTCCAAGAATCCATGTAGATAGAGAAGTCATTGCAGCCTTGAAGGTTTCCCTAATTTCTGCCACAATTGCAACCCTAATCTCTTTAACCTTTGGAGT
>JBHIDS010000178.1:0-4566 GCA_046760205.1 Candidatus Methanofastidiosia archaeon | reverse complement strand
GCAACACCTAATTTTAGCAATGTTCTCCTGCTTAATTTCCTATTGAACAAACCTTGTTCTTTTCTATCCATATCCTTCACTACTATTTAGTAATTATATAAATTTAAGTTTTTCTATTTGAACCTATAGCAACCATTTCCACAAAGGCACAAACTTTATCTCTTTTCCTTTTATTTCTTCTTTGGCCTCATAATCCTCTGTTATGACAAGAAGGTTTTTACATCGTAATTCTTCTGACGCTTTTACCAAGGCATTGATTTCTCTCTTCTTTGAATCATAATCGCTGATATCATAGCACACTTGCATAATTTGTTTAATCTTTAAACCTTCCTTAAGAACAAAATCAACCTCTTTTCCTTCTTTTGACTTCCAATAAAAAATTTTCATTTTTTTACTTTCAAAACATTTTCTGAAAAGTTCTATTGCTACAGTATTTTCCATCATTCTCCCCTTATCTTCAGAAAATTTAAAACCAAAATAATTAACAAAGCCATTATCTATGCAGTAAATTTTTCTTGGATATTGAAGCTGGTCCTTGACTTTGTATGAAAAGATTTGTGTATCAAAAAACAAGAAAGAATCTTTCATAATCCAAAAATATTTTTCTAGTGTCGGTACAGATATTTTTACACCCCTGTTTCTCAATAAATTTGAAAGTTTTGAAAAACTCGTAAGTTTTGCAGTATAACTACAGAGAAAATATGCAATCTCTTCAATAATCTCTCTATTCCTAACCTTTGGCATAATATCTTTGTTTATTATATCAATAAACAAAGTTTCTATCATTTCCTCATCTTTGCTCAAAACAGTCTCTGGAAAGCCGCCCAATCTTAAATATTCTCTCATGAATTTCTTTATTTTTGCTTTCTTTTCTTCGGTTATAATCTTTCCATATTCAAAATTTTTGAATCTCAGAAACTGATTGAAACTTAAAGGAAAAACAAGTGTTGTTAAATGCCTTCCTGTAAGCAAATAACTAAGTTTCGATTTTGTTAGTTTTGAAGTTGAGCCAGAAACAAATATCTTTATTTTTCCTTTGAATTCATCATAAATACTCCTCAAATATTTTTCCAATTCTTTAATTTTTTGTATTTCATCCAAGAAGAGATATATTTCTTTAAACCTGTTTAAAAGATCTTCTTCGTATATTATTTCAACCAAGTCATTGAAATATTGAGTAGTTAATGGGAACAATCTCCTGCTTTCAAAGTTGATGTAGATTATGGCTTTTCTCTCTACTTTTTTCAGAAGTTTTTTAATATTAAAAAACATGAGGTAAGTCTTTCCAGCTCTTCTTGGTCCGATTATGTCGTTTATCAAATCTCCTTCTATTTTAAGTTTGATTTCTCTCTCTTTGACCTCTGGCAAAGATTTTTGCCACTGTTCTTCAAGATATATCCTTAACTTATCTTTATGATTTTCCATAATATCATTAAATTGATTTAATGATATTTAAATCTTTCGCATATATCGACGGTTGGCAAAGTTGAAGACGATGTTAACCACTTGAGATATAGTATTGAAATAAAAAATTTTTTCAACCATCTCACCAAACCACAAAATCTATTTAAGAGTAACTCAAAACTTCTTGCATGATAGTCATAGGAGCTGGAATTGGGGGGTTGCTCTGTGCCTCTCTCTCAAATAATGTGAAGATATTTGAGAAGTCAGAGGTAGGTGGGAGATTTAGAAATCTTGAAAAGAAGGGATTTCAGCTTACAACTGGGGCTGTGCACATGATTCCCCATGGCTCTAAGGGACCTATTGCAAAGATTTTAAAGGATGTGGGTGCCAATGTTAGAATAGTGAACTCTTCGCCTCCTGGAACCTTTCTATTAGATAAAGAGTACGATTATTATGAACTTTTGAAAAAGCTCAACCTGAAGGACAAGGTAAAGGTTCCAAAGATGTTGTACGAGATGAGAAGTGGCAAAGCTCCAGATGCATCTATTGAAGAGTACTTTGAGAGAAAGACTCAAACAGATTTTGTGATTCCAACTCTTCGTTCCTTCACTGGATGGTCCTTGAGCATGGATCCAAGAGAAGTCAAAGCACAAGAATTCTTTGAAATCGTGAAAAACATTCAAAGGTTTAGAGGTCCTGGAGTTCCAATTAAAGGATGCTCTGGGGTGATAGATGCCTTAGTTCGCGTTTGCTTTAAAAAAGGGTCAGAGATCATTAAGTCAGAGGTAAAAGAGATTCTCACAGAGGATAACAAAGTTTTGGGAGTTTTGACAGATGATTCGAAAGAGCACTACGATGATGTGGTAATCTCAGATATTGGAGCAAGAGAGACCTCAAGGCTCTGTAAATTTCCCAAATACTATTTGAAAGAGATAGAAAAGGTGAAACCCTCTGAAGGAATAAAGATAAGTGTTTCAGCAGAGAAGAGATTGATAAAACACACTGGCATTTTGTTCACTCCGAATTGTGAGAGGATAGATGGTTTAAACCAGGTTACGAATGTAGACCCAACCTTAGCTCCCAAAGGAAAACATCTCGTTCTAACACATCAGTTTCTGCGCTCAAACAACTTGAGAGAAGAGGCAGAGTTGGGACTTTCAGACCTTGAGAAGCTTTTTGGGAATAGAAAACATGAAATTTTAGCTATTTCTTCTCACAGGGCAAAAAACCCAGTCAACAGGGCAGCCTCTGGCTACGATCTTGACCAGAGAACTCCAATAAAGGGTCTGTATCTCGTTGGGGATTGCGCAAAAGTTTCTGGTGGAATGGATGTGGATGGGATTGCCCTTGGAGTTAGAAAGGTTTACAATTACATAAAAGAGGATTTTAATCAAAAATCTTAAATACATTCCCATGGAATTGGTTTCATGGTTTTTAAGAGAATAGGTCTCATAGTTCCCTCCTCAAACACCGTGATGGAGGAAGAGTTATGGAGGAACATGCCTTTAAATTTCACAATCTGCACAACTAGATTAAAGCTTGAGGATGTGACTGAAAAGGCTCTCTTAAAAATGACAGAGGGTATCTCAAGGTGTTCTCAGTTGCTCAAAGATTGTGAAGTGGATATCATAGTTTTTGGTTGCACATCTGGAAGTTTTGTTGGAGGAAAGGATCACTCAAAGGTGATTCAAAAGAAGATAGAAGAGGTATCTGGGACAAAAGCCATCACCACCTCACAAGCTGTATTAGAGTGCCTGAGATTTAAAAAAATCAGAAGGCTGTCTGTAATAACACCTTACGTTGAGGAAGTAAATTTGAAAGAGAGGGAGTTTCTCAAATCCCACGGTTTTGAAGTTCTCAATATCCATGGTTTTGGTATCATTGAAAACACTGAGATTGGAAGACTTTCACCTGGCTTTGTTGCGAAAGAGGCTTTAAAGTATTCAAATCCCGAGGCTGATGGAATCTTTTTAAGCTGCACCAATTTGAAAACCTTTGAAATTCTTGAGATTCTTGAATCGAAAGTTAAAAAGCCTGTTGTCTCAAGCAACTCTGCAACCTTATGGTGCCTTAGAGAGTTGGAGGTTTGAGATGCTACTTGGGGTGGATGTTGGAGGAACCTTTACTGATTTCGTTCTCTCATACAATGGAAAGATTGTAACCTTCAAGATTCCCTCAACTCCTTCAGATGAAGCAAGGGCTGTTGTTCAGGGTTTAAAAGACCTTGACGTAGATTTAAGAAAAATTTCTTACTTCACCCATGGAACGACGGTCTCCACAAATGCAGTGCTTCAGAGAAAGGGAAGAGAAGTGACCTTGATAACCACCAAGGGATTTAGAGATATAATAGAGATTGGAAGGCAGTCTCGTGGATGGCCTGAGCCTGAGGTCTACGACTTTTTCATAGAGAGGCCTCCACCTTTGGTTCAAAGAAGATTTAGATTTGAGGTTAAAGAGAGAATAGACTCGGAGGGAAATATAGTTGAGAAACTGAATGAGGACGAGCTGAAAGAAATCTTTGAGGAGATAAAAAAATTTGGTTTAAAATCTGTGGCTGTGTGTTTTCTCTTCTCCTATTTGAATCCAGTCCATGAAAAGAAGGTCTTAGAGCTTTTAAAGAGAGAGAATCCAGAGATCTTGGTATCTCTCTCATCAGAGATTATCCCTGAGTACAGAGAGTACGAGAGATTCTCCACAACCATTTTGAATGCCTTCACCAAGCCTATTCTCAAAAGATACCTCTCATCCCTTGAAAGAGAGCTTGAAAAGCTTGGAGTTTTCCTAAAGTTGAAAGTGATGAAGTCCAATGGAGGAGTTATGGGAATCAATTCTGCCATTGAGGAAAGTGTTCATACTCTCTTATCTGGGCCTGCTGGAGGAGTTGCGGGAAGCCTTCATCTTGCAAAAAGACTAGGCTATCAAAACCTAATATCCTTTGATATGGGAGGTACAAGCACAGATGTTTGCCTCATAGAGAATCTAAAGCCCAAAATCACATCTGAGGGGTATGTTGGAGGCTATCCTTTGAGGATACCAATCATAGACATTCACACCGTAGGAGCTGGTGGGGGAAGTATAGCATGGGTGGACTCTGGAGGAGCTTTAAGGGTTGGACCTGAGAGTGCAGGAGCAGACCCAGGACCTGCTTGCTATGGAAAAGGG
>JBHIDS010000177.1:0-4607 GCA_046760205.1 Candidatus Methanofastidiosia archaeon | reverse complement strand
AAGGAGGAGATTGTTTCAAAGGGATTCCCAGAAAAGCTGGTCTCTGAAATAATCTGTAAGGTGGATCACAACGAGTACAAGAGATGTCAAGCTCCCCCAGGAATAAAGATAACCCCAAAAGCCTTTGGCTTTGGGAGAAGGATGCCAATAACGAACAAGTTCAGGGATTGAGTTATTTTCATCTTTCCTCTCCCTTCTCCATCACCTCAACCTCTTTTTCTATCTTTTTCAGCTCTCCTTCAAGACCTCGCTGTGCCTTTCTAAACTCTCTTGTGGCTGCTCCAAGCGATTTGGCAAGCTCAGGCAACCTGTCAGCTCCAAACAGAAGAAGAATCACTGCAAGAATGATGATTAATTCTTGGGTACCTATCATGCTCTCATTTGGAGTTGAAAGTATAAAAAACTATCGTTGTCTGGTGAGGGGTCCCACATTCTATTCGGGGAATATACAACTATGGAAGAGGAAAATAAGATTTTAGATGTGAGACCCCTCATGTTTTAGACCTGACCTTAGTTTATAAGCTTTGTTATAAAAAGGATATAATTATTATTGACAATTATGCTCCATAAATAATTAACCTCTTTGAGAAATTAAAAAGAATGGGGAGTTCTTAAAGAACCCCCCACAGGGACCCATTTAAGGGGGTCAATTAACAATAATGACAACTAATACTATATAAAGTTTTCGGTTCGAGATGATGATTTGGGGAAAGGGATATAAGGTGGAGTATGGAAGGGGTTGGGGAAGTGAGAAGCAAATGAGTCCAATATCGGAAAATCAAAAATCTAAAATCATTGCCTTGATAAGGAAAGGAAAATTAAATAGAGAGCAGATTGCTACGAAAGTTGGAGTATCTCCAGGAACGATCAGTGCAATAAAAGCTCATTTGACAATGGGAACCTATGCTGAGCCTTCAGAAGCTGAAGAAGCCATCGAAGCGATGGAAATAACTTTTGGGCTTGAACGCGACCTCCAAATAGCTCTTCGTTCTAACATTGAACAACTTGAGCAAGGGCTCAAGATTATAGATGAAGGAAGGGAACTAACAACTAAAGCGGGTAAAATTGATATAACAGCCGAAGATCAGCAAGGTGCTATTGTCGTTATAGAACTGAAAGCTGGTGCTGCTAACCCTCGTTGCGTTGTCCAAATACTATCCTATATGGGTGCTCTGAGTAAGAAGGAAAAGAAACCAATTCGTGGCATTTTGGTGGCAGGAGATTTTCCTCCTCGTGTAATCTTTGCAGCTCGCGCAGTGCCCAACCTTTAATTGAAGAGATACACTTTCAGGTTTTCATTTGAAACACTTACATGAGTAACCGAATAGGCAACAGTAGATAACATCAACACAACAAACCTTATAAACCTCTACAGTTTTTAAAAAGATATGTGGCCAGACTTCATTCAAAAGTACTTCATAGATCCTATAGTTGAAGGTGGAGGGTACAACATTGTAAACACCCTCACCTACGGAGTCATATTGGTTGTTGCCTCTTATCTTATCTTCAAATTTCTCAAACCTCGACTCTCACTGGATAGGAGATTCTTGAAGGCAATCTGCTCCTTTGTTCTCGTAGGTTCGAGTCTTCGAGTTCTAAACGATGCTGGAGTGACAGACACCTATCTTCTGGTAACTCCCTTGATCTACTTTCTCACCTTTGCAATCACTGCCATTGCTCTTCCACTCTCTCTAAGGCTCTCTGAAATGCACTACCACAGGTACATGATGGGTGTTTCTGTTGGGATTTTTTTGATAAGTTTTTCACTTCTAATTCTCAATACTCAGAGATTTCACATCGACGCTTTAATTTTAATAATTTCTGGAGTTCTAATTTCATTTCTCCTGGTATTCATCATAGCCAAGCTCTTGGGGTTGGATTTCATCTCTCAAAACCTTTGGATAATGGCTGGACATCTGTTGGACGCCAGTGCCACCAGCTTTGGAATTCAAAGATTTGGATATTATGAACAGCACGTTGTTCCAAACCTCTTCATTGATTTGACAGGAACTCCTTTTGTGATGTTTCCTTTGAAGATTTTCATTGTAGGAGTGATACTCTATCTTTTAAAAGACACTGAGGATGATGATTTCAAGAACTTCATGCTCATGGTTATATTCATTCTCGGAGCAGCTCCAGGCCTCAGAGACACCTTGAGAATAGTTTTTGGGGTTTAGCTTTGTGAAAACTCATATCCCAAACCCCAAAATCCCAACACTTATCAAAGTTACGAGAATTCCAGCAATCGTTGCACCTATGGATATGAAGAGGAAAGCCTCAAGCTTTTTGAAATTCAGGAGATAGGCTATAAGGATTCCAGAGTAAACCCCAGTTCCAGGAAGTGGAATTCCAACGAAGAGAACGAGTCCAAGCTCTTTTAATCTTCTGTACCTTTCATAACTCTCAAGGTTCCTTTTATTTATCCAAAGGTAGAGTTTCTCAATCAATTTTATTCTCAGAAAAAAAGGCACTATCTTTTGAAGCGAGACGTAGATTAGGGGAACTATCAGAATATCTGTGGTTGTGCACAAAAAGAACATAAATATAGGATTATACCCAGAGGCTATTCCAAGGGGAATTGCTCCCCTCAACTCGATCCAAGGAAGAATTGAAATAAAAATTATTTCCAAAAGATTCATGGGGATTTGGAAAATTGGAGGCTTATAAAGTTATGTTTTAGAAAATCGTGGCAATCAAAGTTTTGGTCATCATTATCCCATTGAGATTTCTTAAAGTTTTGTTGAATTCTCCAAGTTCTGACAGATTCTCAACCTCAATCTTTATATGGATATCATAATCTCCATAGACCACGAAAGCTTCCCTTATCTCATCTAAGTCTCTAACCGCTTTTAGAACTTGAGTCTCATATCCAGGCTCGACGATGCACAACACAAATGCCAAAACCACAAAACCACCAAAATCCTTTAAGCAAAGCATATTTAAATCTATCCGAGGATTTCAGGCATTACCCTCAACTTTATAAATTCTGACTTCAAACAAAACCTATGACCATCGCAGAGCAGATTTTGAGGAGAGCTTCTTCCACGGATGTAGTGGCAGGTGAATTCTGTACCGCAAAGATAGACAGAGTGATGGTGCATGAGATGCTCTCATATATGATAGAGCCTTTTTCAGAACTTGGATTCAAAGTTTGGGATTCTAAAAAGATTGTGATTCTCATGGATCACTTCTCTCCAGCACCAAATGTCAAGGCTGCAGAGATGCATAAAAAAATGAGAGAATTTGTTTCAAAGTTTGGATTACACTCTTACGATGTGAGGGAAGGAGTTTGTCATCAGGTGATGTGCGAGAAGGGGCATGTACTTCCAGGAGAACTCATCCTTGGAACAGACTCCCACTCCACCACCTATGGTGCCTTGGGGGCTTGTGGAACAGGCATTGGATACACTGAGATGATTTCGGTTTTTGTCAAGGGAGAGTTGTGGTTCAAAGTTCCAGAGACAATAAAGTTTGAGATTTCTGGAGATTTTCAGAAGGGTGTTATGTCAAAGGACTTGGTTTTGGAAATTGCTAAAAGATTTGGAACAGATGTTGCCCAGTACAAATCCATTGAGTTTTGTGGAAAAATCGTAGATGAGATGAGTATCTCTTCGAGGTTGACTCTCTCAAACATGTCAGTGGAACTCGGTGCAAAGTTTGGAATCATAGCTCCGGATGAAAAAACCATCTCTTATGTAAAAAAAAGGACGAGAAAGTCTTTTACTCCAATTTATCCAGATGAGGATGCTTCATATGAAAAAACCTTTGAAATAGATATATCTTCCCTCAAGCCAAAGGTTGCATGCCCTCACACCGTCTCAAATGTCAAGAATGCCTCTGACGTCAATGCAGAGATAGATCAGGCATATCTTGGCTCTTGCACAAATGCAAGATTTGAGGATTTGAAAGTAGCTGCAAAAATTCTGAAAGGAAAAAAAATACACAAAAATATAAGAATGTACGTTGTTCCAGCATCAAGAGATGTTTACCTTGAGGCTTTGAGAGCTGGATTGATTGAAATTTTTGTTGAGGCAGGCGCTGTTGTCACAAACCCTGGTTGTGGAGCATGCTGGGGAGGGCATTTGGGGATTTTGGCAGAGGGAGAGGTTTGCATCTCGTCTACAAACAGAAACTTTAGAGGAAGAATGGGACACAAAGACTCCTTTATTTATCTTGCAAGCCCTGCAACTGTGGCTGCCTCTGCTCTTAAAGGTTGCATAACAGACCCAAGGGAGGTTTTGTAATTGGATCTTGAAAAAATTGAAAACTTAGTTCGAAAAGGAAAAAAGAATGAAGCATTTAAATACATTAAAAAAGCTTCAAAAAATGATAGAGATTTTTATGCTAAAACTTTGTTGAATGAGGGAATTAATTTGGGGTTAATGGCTGATTATGAAATTTCGATAATATATTTTGATTTTTCAAAAAAAATTGCAATAGATGAAAAATTAAAAGAAGAATCAAAAAAATCAATGGCAATTTCATACTCCAACTGAGGAAATTCAATTTACAAACTTGCAGAGATTGAAAAAGATTCAAAAGAGAAGAAAAAACTCTTGAATGAGTCTTGCAAAAAGTACAAGAGAGCAACTGAGATTGATGAGAAT
>JBHIDS010000176.1:0-4611 GCA_046760205.1 Candidatus Methanofastidiosia archaeon | reverse complement strand
CAGGAACGTTAGAGGTTCTCATTTTATGAGAACCTCTGTTTTGATGCAACTTTTTCCAAAAGTTGCAGGAGAACCTTGTTTTGGTTAAACTATCGAAAAATGAAATTTTTCGAGAGTCCGAAAATCGATGATTTTCGTACACTTTTTTAAAAGTTTCAGGTCCAGGAGCGGGATTTGAACCCGCGTCGTAGGATCCACAGTCCTACAGTCTCGACCAGACTAGCCTATCCTGGACGCATTTCAAATTTAAGATTATGATATTTAAAGGTTTGGTTGGTTTTCTCGGGTTTTAAAGCTTTCATTTTTTTGATTCCAAGCTTTTCTCTTTAAAACCTTAAAAGAGGTTTTGCAAGGTGCCTTCTTGCAACTGGGGGGACTTCATAAAAGCCTTTCCTCAACTCTCTCTCAAAGAAAATCTTTTCAGATGCCTCTTTTGAAGCTTTGGTTCCACACCTTCTGCACCTGTATCCCTTCTCTCTCCCAACAGACTTCATCATCCTTCCACACTTTAAACATCTAGGTTTTAAAACTTTGTACTTCTTTACAAGATTCAAGACCTTCAATTTCTCAAGGTTTAAAGTGAGACCGGGCTTAGTTTCCTTAACCCCCCCAAAAGCCTCCACCAAATCTCCAACCTCCAACAGCCTTACAATCTTTTTGAAGTTTTTTGTTGGTTCAAAGGCTGCACAAAATATCTCTTTTTCATCCTTGATTTTGAAAATCACATGTCCTCCTTTGAGATTTTGAGGTTTTTGAGAAACCACTCCCTTCGTGATGACAGAGTTGTACTCCTCAATTTCTGAAATTTTCTTTCTTAAAAGGTGCTGGTCTGTTCCCTGGTTCGTTAGGAAAATCCGTAAGTGATCCACCTCCTCTGTTGAAAGCATTCTTTGGGCACTTAGGAGCATTTGAGGATTCTCTCCCCTCACTCCATAGAGAACTGGATCTTTTCCATTTGGTGAGATACAAATATGTTTGTTTTCATAGTCGTAGTTGTCCCATATTTTAGGAAAAAACCTCCTATCCATCTCTTTAACAGATTTCTCATCCACATACCTCCTCTTTCCAAAGTTCTTCTCCAACCTGTAGGAAAGAAGTTCATAGGTATAATCATTCAAAGGCATTCCAATGGCAGCGAGTGCCCCTATGATTCCTCTCATGTTTCCTTCTCCATGAATATCTGCTCCAAGCCTTTCAGCCAAGATTTTAGCTTTTCTAATGGAAATCACTTGGTGCAAAGCTTCCTTCGAAAACCTCTTCAACTCCTTCGATATCCCATCCAAAAAAACAATGCCGGGGTTGGTGTTTTCCTCTCTTTGAGAGTTTTTCAAGACAAAATCCACTATCACTTTCTTTATTTTTTCATCGAAATTCTCAATCTCAAAACTCACAGCCCCATTCCCCCTTGTTTTAAAGGGAATGTTTGGGTTCAACCTGATCAGTCTTGGAAAGCCTTTAACCTCAACTTTAGCTTTCATTAACTGCAAGAGCCTCGAGGCTATGAAAGTGGTGCACATTCCCTCAAGCGAATCTGTGTCATCGATGCCTACAAACATGCTTTAAATTTTTTTTAAAAGATAAAAGCTTTATCGTTTGAAAACCAAACCTTTATATTTCCTAAAATCTCCTAAAAGTATGAAAATTTACACCCTTGGAGGATACGAGGAAGTTGGAAAGAACATGACTGCCATCGAGGTGGATTCAGAAGTGATGATCATCGATATGGGACTTCGAATAGATAGAATGATGATAGATGAGGACACCAATCTAAGGGATCTCACATCAGAAGAACTTTGTAGGTTAGGAGCAATCCCAGACGATTCTCTGCTTTCTGGAAAAAAAGTGGTAGGTATAATCCTCTCCCACGGTCATTTAGATCACATAGGAGCCATCACAAAGCTCTCTGAAAAGTATGAATGCCCCATAATCTCAAGACCCTACACCTCGAAGATTGCAAACTCTCTAATGAGGGAAGAGAAGAAAGATACAAGGAACATTCTAAACGCAAAAGAAGGTAGACTGGGGGACTTCTACTTTAAATTCATCAACGTCACCCACTCCATTCCTCACTCCTCCCTTGTGAGCTTGAACACCAAGGAAGGGGAGGTGCTCTATGCCAACGATTACAAACTAGATCCTCACCCCCAGATTGGGGAAAAAACAGACTTTACCTCTTTAAAGAGAGTAAACCCAAAGGTTCTGATAGTTGAATCTCTACGGGTTTCAGAGTACAGAAAGACCCCCTCTGAGAGGATTGCAAAGTTGATGCTTGAGGACTACCTCTTGGACGAAGAGATGAAGTTCAATGGCATAGTTGTTACAACTTTTTCATCTCAGATTGCACGCTTGAAGACTCTCATCGGATGTGCAAAAAAGCTCGGAAGAGAACCTGTGCTTTTAGGAAGGTCTCTTTCAAGATACTACGGTGGAGCCCTGGATTTGGGAATCGTTGAGGAGAAGGTGAGGATGGTTTATAGAAGAGGTGCATTGAACAAAGAACTTGAAAAGATAGGAAAGGACAAAGAGAAGTACTTCATGATGGTTACAGGACACCAGGGAGAACCTGATGCCGTTCTCTCTAGGATAGCAAACCGAAAGACTCCATTTGAATTTGAGAAGAGGGATGTCTTGGTTTTCTCAGCCACCACCATCCCAAATCCAATAAACGAGGCAAACAAGTACATACTTAAAACTAAGCTCATGATGCAGAAAGTGAGGATGGTAGAGGACCTTCACGTCTCTGGACATGCGTCCAGAGAGGACCACAGACAACTTTTGAGAATTGTAAACCCGGAGTACATCCTACCCTCTCATGGAAACTTTGAGATGCTTTCATCCTGGGGTGAGCTTGGAGAGGAGGAAGGGTATAGGATAGGAAAAGAGATCTTTGTACAGAAGAACTCACAGATTTTGGAGATTTAAAACTTAAAGGTGATAAAATGATTCTAAAAACTCCAGCCCCCTTTAGCTTTTTGAAAACTGTGGAGTCCCATGGTTGGTGCAGGTTACCCCCCTTTTATTTGGATTCAAAAAGACAAATTTTGACAAGAGTTGAAAGGCTTGATGGTGGTAAAATTGTTGAGTTGGAAATGGAGGAGTCAAGAGCTGGAATTCAAATTGATTTTGGTAAAGATTTGAAATCAGGGGAAGTTTCAGAAATAAAGGAAAAGGTAGAATGGATTTTCAGACTTAATGAAGATTTTTCAGAGTTCTATAAACTTTGTGAGGGAGAAGAGAAGTTGAGACATGTTTTGGATGGAAGGAGAATGCTTCGCTCTCCATCAGTTTTTGAGGATGTTGTAAAGACAATTTTAACGACGAACACTCCATGGCAAAACACAATTAGAATGACTAAAAATCTCGTTGAGATGTTGGGAGAATCATACAAAGGTTTTCACACCTTTCCAACTCCAAGATCCATTGCAAAAACTTCAAGCGAATTTCTGAAAAGCAAGGTTAGAACAGGATACAGAAGTGAATACATTTATGAACTTTCAAAAAAGATTCATGAAGGAGAAATAGATTTGGAAATGTATAAAGATCA
Organism: Candidatus Methanofastidiosia archaeon; assembly: GCA_046760205.1. Lineage (GTDB taxonomy): Archaea > Methanobacteriota_B > Thermococci > Methanofastidiosales > SZ-28-30 > JBHIDS01. The sequence goes on along the minus strand of JBHIDS010000176.1, from coordinate 1,067 downwards.
TCGGATTGATACGATAGATTTGAAAAAAGAGCTTTTGAAGTTAAAGGGTGTTGGAGAGTATGCAGCCTCTTGTATCTTGATGCTTTTGGGAAGATATGATTTTGTTCCAGTAGATACCTGGGCAAGAAAGTTAGTTTCAAGAGAGTTTTTCAACGGAGAAAAGGTTACATCAAAAGAGGTTGGTGAGGTTTTTGAAAGATATGGAAAATGGAAGTTTTTAGCATACTGGTTCTATAGGTGGGGGAATGAGGTAGGATGAACTTTTTGGTTAGAATCCCACTAATATTTTAACAGATTCATCAATTTTGTCGGTAGAAAATTTGATGAAAGATTTTTCAAAGATTTCAGCAAGTCTCTTACAAAGAGTATCATAGGTTACTGGTTCAGCTATACTTTCATAATCCGCCTTGGATATGAAAATCTTAATCAGTCCTTCAATATCTAAAGTTACATAACTAAGTTTGCTCTTGCTGAAAATCGCATTGAAAAAAATATTTCCTATGCTGAATGTTGGAAGATAATAGATTGCTATATCCTTTTTTATATCAAAATCTATGAAAACTCCATTATTAATCATTGTTTTTCCATATTCTTTCATCATTTTCTCAAGATTCTTATTATTAAAAATTTCCAATAATTTTTCAGATTTTTTGGTGTAATGAATTTCACTGTAAGCATCCGTCATTGAATCAATTTCATCTGAAACATCTGTTATCAAATTCCTGTAAACAAATCCTTTTCTCCTGGATATTTTTTTTATGAGAAGAAAACCTAATAAGATAATAGGAATTGACAAAATGAGATAAAACAAAGACAGCTCATGAAGGCTATAAAACATCATCAAGCCAGCTACTAGTGTCAGTATGGGAAATAACGCAAATGTATAGTTTTTTGTTTTGAAAAATAACCTAAATTGAGTATATGATATTGGAACTATGAAAATGGTTATGAAGAATAAGTATAAGTACGAAATATTTTTAAAAATAGGTTCTATTTCATATATTCCATACCAAAAAATAAAATAGAATTCTAAAATAGCAACCGACAAAACAACTGGAATGACAATA
>JBHIDS010000175.1:0-4742 GCA_046760205.1 Candidatus Methanofastidiosia archaeon | reverse complement strand
TGAATAACGTTTATTTATAAAGGTTGGGCTAAATCAAAAGACATTTTCCTCCTTAAGCAACATCTTCACTATTTTCAATATCTTTTTAGCTTGTGTTATGCTCTCCTTCGAATCTTGTTCTGTGTAAATCTCATATGGAGCCCCACCAGGTATTGCATTTGGATACCTTGTTGGTAGATAGTGTCTGTCCAAGCTTCTGCAGTAATCAACCAAATCCAAAAAATCCTTAGAAAATTTCATACACCCTCTAACCAACTCAAGATTTGAGTGCGTCATGAGAACCCTTTTACCCTTAGAATAAAGATAAGCCTTCAAAGACTTCTCCGCAGCCTGCTGAGATAAAAAACAAGCCTCTTCATAAAACCCACCCTTTAAATTCCACTTTGCAGTCTCTAGAGTTCTCTCAGCCTGCTTAAACCATCTCTTTGCCTCAAGCTTGCTTTTCATATATAACAACCCCGCCTCTCAAAACTTCTTCTATAAAGGGGTTTTCCTCTTCAATCATTTTGGCAAATTCTTCAGGTGTATAAACAAAGCACTCTAGATGCATTTTTGTATCATTCAACAAAAGAACATCCTCAATTCTCTCCAAAAATCTCTTCTTTGTTTTTTTGATTACAATCATATCAACATCTGAAAGTTCATGATAACTTCCATTAGCTAGAGAACCAAACAAAATTATTTTTTCAGGTTTGTAATCCTTTACTATTCTTCCTTTCAATCTCTCAATCTGGGCTTTCATCTCTTCTTTCATGAAAAATCTTGGGAGTTTATGTATTTAAAGGTTGGGCTAAATTATTCTCCAGAGCCCATAGTTTCCTATTTCTATTTCCCCTTCAAACTCAAACTTTGTTCCTGGAACCAAAGCCACATTTGAGAATTCTGGTGTATGTCCCGCTCCTTTTTCACTCCAAATTCTTCCAACTAAAGGTTCAATATCACCTTTTATTAATTTTATATTTTCATTAAATAAAACATGAGAAAGTGCTAAAATACAACTATTTTTTGATGCAAGTAAAGGTTTTTCATTGTCTAAGGTCAACTGGAAATCTTCTTTTTTAAAAATTTTGTCTGTTTCTTTGAAATTTTCATTTTCAAGCTCAACCCTTCCAAAACCATAGTTTCTCTCTCCACCTACCCAGAGTTCTGAGATTATTTCCTTCAATTTTTCCTGGTTTAGATATTCCTTGAGTTTATTTTTAAATTTATCATTAATATCATTGTCAAATTTGGGATTTTCATTAACAAAAACATGCCCAAAAAATTCTGTATCCCTTACTCCATCATTTTCTTTATATTTTGGTTTTATAAACTCAATTTCATGCAGGCTCTCCTCTTCTGCGGTTTTAGATGTTATTTCTAAAGCTGTGGAAACATAAGAGGAAATGTATTTTTTCTCGAATTTGTGTTCAGAATGGTTTTCATATTTCAGACCATCTTCAGAAAATATAGGATACAATATTTTATCATTTTCACAAACATAGAAATGGCTGAAAATAATATTTTTTTTAACAAACTCCCCAACATTTTTATAGATTTTAGAATCATAATCTTTCATTATCTTTCTTGTCAAAATTGCAGTTGCAGCACCCCAGAAATTTCTTCCTAAAATGTAATACCTGGTTCTACTTACTATCCCAAGCTTTCTATACCCTATGTGTATTGGGGCTTTTGCCTCATATACAAGTTTGTAGCATTTCCAGCTCATTTTATCCTCCTTAAAACATCACTGCATACTCTGGTTTCAATTTACCAGCAAAGGTAATGTAGGCATCCTTCACTTCCTTCTTTCTCAGCTCTTCATGCAACCTTGTTTTTTCTTCGTTGTGAGCAATTAGCTCACATTCAAGAATTCTTCCCTTTTCATCTTCTTTCAAAATCTTTAGAGCAATCCATTCTCCTTCATATTTCTTCCTTAAATCTTCAAGTTTCAATTTCTCACCTCACTTAGCTTTTGCATGATACAATGCATATATCAATGTCTTTTCTATTAAAGTTTTTGCAAGGAAGAGGTCGTTGAGGTTTGAACCGAGGGATTTGAAGGCATCAAGACTCCAATTTCCTATCAAGTTCATATCACTCAAAAAATTTCCTATTTCAGTTGAGATCTTTTCAGCCAAATGCTTCTCATCCTTTTTTTTCAAAGATTCAATGAATAAATAGAATGCAAAAACTCCATCTTCTTGCAATACTCCAAGGGATTTCTGGATTATATTTTCATTCTTATCATTTCCAGCTATAGGAATATCTGTTCCATACTTAAAGCAGATCAGATCCAGATTATTCATTGTTTGAGTTGTCATTTCCACCACACTCCAGATTCAATATCTTGAACCTCCCAAAGCCTCTTGTCCCCATGCCACCAATGCCAAGGTGTTCAAACAAGCAGAGGCCTTTTTTGACTGTATTTTGGATATCACTTAACTGAGGTTTTCTATCATTGCCACCATTGTCTTTGAATTTTACATGATTCAAATCAAAATGCTCTGGATTATTATAAACCACATCAAAGTACATAACTGTTGATCTTGGGATAGCCTCATAGGTGAATAGTGCTCTTTCTTCTGCAGCCCCAGTTTGAGGGTCTATGGAAACTGAGGTTCGAACTTCTAGGTTTGAGTTTACGATTTGATGGAAAATGTCATTATGAACGACAACTATTCTTTCAAGGATCTTAGCAGTGATTTCATTATTTCCTAGTAGCTGAATTTGTGTAAAGTCGTTAGTAAGATTTTGGTTGTTATCTCCTTTTGTGTTAAGGTAGAGCCATCCTAAATTCAGCCTTTCTGGTCCGTGGTTGCCCTGAATTTGATTTGAAATTACTACTTCCTCTTTCTTGGATGGCACTTCAAAATTATTGAGTCCAACTTCTTTCAATATCTCACCAGTTGTAACCCAAACTGGTCCTATCATGGTGTGCACTGGAAAGAACAGAATTTTTGCATCTGAGAACTGAGCCATGCCGTGGAGAGATTTACCATTCTTGGCTTCAGTATAGCCAAAAGTGACACATACAGCACAAGTTCCACATTGAAGCTTTTCCTTTGTTGGATCCCCTTTTCCTGCACAACCTTTGGTCATATTCTTGTAGATACCATCTGAATCTTTATTCTCCTCTTTCATTCTCACTCCTTGATAGTATGCGTATGTCCTTGCCGTCCCTTCAATACTGGAACCAAAAATTATAGGCAAATTCGTTGCAGCATCTCTTGCTATGGTGTTGTCCACCCTCCCTAATCTATAGCCCCCAGTTCCAATGTGAATTGGATCCAGAGCCATTCCAAAATACCTTTTGTTTTCATAGGGTTTGTTCATTCACTCACCTCCTCAGGTTTTTCTTTCATTATGGTCATGAAAAGCTCAATAACATCAAAAAATAAGCCTGAAAGAACTGATTGTTTTATGAATTCAAAATGATGATTGTCCCTTTTAATTTCAAGAATTCTGATGATGGAATCCTCCACCAATTTTTCAAACTTCCTCATCTTTTCATTATCCTTATCAAAGTAAACATCCTTCAGCCCCCATTCCTCAATCTTTGAAACAAGAAGAGTTTGGAAGTTGTTAATTTGTGAAGAAGTTAGTTTTTTTCTTTGTTTGTTTTTTCCGCAAAGAATGTTCCAGAGGTTCTGGAAAGCATCAATTTCTTCAAGGTAGTAGGATCTTGGTCCTCTATTGAAAATCCTGTGGGGTCTTTTTCCTTTTTCTAAAATAATATCAAATCTTCTTGTGTTGGTGTCCAGGAATTCAAAGTCGAAGTAGGATGGAACAAATTCTATTTCATCGTCTTTTTGTAGATCACTAACATGCAGTAATGGTACTTTAAGGAGGCTATTATTACCTGTGGAATGAGATTTCCTAAAACCGACAAAATAGGAAGGTCTTTTTTCAATATTGTCTGCTTTATTAATTAAGAAATATGGGTAATAGTTATCATCCACATCTATATGTCCTGTCAGTATTGGCACTTTTATTTCAGTTGGTGTAACTCCTTTATCAAAAGTCAATTTTATTTTTTCAGGTTTTCTTTTTGCAATATTCACATCAAAATCACAAACAGCACATATCCTCCTATATTCATTTTCAGTTATGCCTTTAAAAAATCTTCTTACAGAATTTAAAGCAATATAAAGTGGAGCCTTTCTATGAAAATAGATCACTCCTATGTGTAAAGGAAGTCTATTTCTAACCTTTCCAAATTCATCTTCATACTTTTCTTTGATTTTCTTAATTATATCTACTGCTGATGTTGCTGGAACTATTATGATAAAACTTACTGGTGACTTAAAAATTTCTGTAAAAGGCAAATAAGAACTTTCAGAGTCAAGGGGTTCAATTTTTATCTCTTTTTTTGAATCTTCTTTATTAGATAATTCGATTTTTGCTTTACTTAGCTCTTTTCTCAACTCTTTCAAATTTTTTGATTTATAGCTTCCAAAAAGTAATTGGAGGTTGTTTATTGAAATAAGTTCTCTGCCATCCCAATACCACTCACTTTCAACTCCATTTATTTTTAGTTTATAAAGTCCTGGTTCATCAAATCCTTTTGCTTTTAGATGAACCCTCTTAAACCTAATCTCTTTGAGATAATCTTTTCTTTCTTTTTTTATATTACTTGCTTCAATATCTGATATATATAAGCTCTTTTCTTTCAAAATATTTTCAATGAGCTCATCCCAGAAATTATAGGTAGTGCTCCAGATTCTCCTGAGCCTTGCTGGAGAGGGATGTTTTTTGTAAAG
>JBHIDS010000174.1:0-4761 GCA_046760205.1 Candidatus Methanofastidiosia archaeon | reverse complement strand
TAGGGAGATTAGAATGAGCGGGGTTCGGAACTCTGCGTCGCCTTGCTCCTTGCCTTGTATTTGGCTCGGTTACATAACAGCGATTAAGAGAATGATTTAGTTCCAAACCCTCTGATGCAAAACCTTTATACACCCTTTCAACGTATATATGAATATGAGAAAAGCCATGTTCTGTGAGGGCAACAGATGTCTCCTGTGTCCAAGAGAGTGTGTCATCAAAGAGGGAAAGCTGGGCTTTTGCAGAACTAGAATGAATGTGAATGGTGAGATTTACACCCTAACCTTTGGAAATTCAGAAAGCTCTTATCACTTTCAGGTTGACCCAATAGAAAAAAAGCCTTTTTATCATTTTTATCCAGGCTCCTATGCTCTTTCATTTGGGACTCCTGGCTGCAACCTAGCTTGCAGATTCTGTCAGAACTGGAGCTTGAGCCAAGCCACGCCAGAGAATGTTGAGAGGGATTATTTAAGACCTGAGAAAATTGTAGAAACTGCAAAGGATGAGAGATGCCTTTCCATCGCCTATACCTACTCAGAACCCACAATTTTCTATGAGTATGCCCTTGAAACCTCAAAAATCGCAAGAAAAAAGGATATAAAGAACGTTCTGATAACTAACGGCTACATCTCAGAAGAACCTCTAAGGCTCATTCTAAACTATGTCGATGCCCTAAACATCGATGTCAAGTCTCTGAACAAGGATTTCTATAAAAAGGTATGTCTTGGAAAGGTGGAGCACGTGATGAGAGCAGTGGAGATTGCCACAAAGAATGCTCACGTGGAGTTAACCTATCTGGTGGTAACCAATCACACAGATTCTGATGAGGATTTGCAAGAATTCATTAACTGGGCTTCTCAGTTCAAAGTTCCAGTTCACTTCTCGAGGTACTTTCCAATGTACAAATTTTCAGAAGAGCCCACACCCATTCAAAGGCTTTCAAGAGCTTTGGAGCTTGCCAAGAAAAAAATAGATTACGTTTATCTTGGCAATGTCGGAGGCTATGAGGACACCTTTTGTGCCAACTGTGGAGAGCTTGTGATAAAAAGATTTGGATACTCTGTCCAGAATAACCTCTCTGGTGAAAATTGCAAAAAGTGTGGAGAGAAAGTTGTAGTGGCATGAAAACCCTTTTAAATCTTCAATCCTATATGATTCATGAAGAGAAGAAGTGCAGTTGCAGGTGGCTTTTACCCTTCCAATCGAGATTCTCTAAAAAAAATGGTTGAAAATTTTTTCACAGAGGAGTTTGGAGATTTTGAGGTCAAAAGGAAAGATAAGGTTTTAGGAGTTTTAAGCCCTCATGCAGGTTATGTCTACTCAGGAAGGATAGCCTCTCACTCCTTTTACGAGATATCAAGGAACTTTCCAAAAACCTTTGTGATTTTGGGTCCAAACCACACAGGCAGAGGTTCACCAATTTCCATGATGGCAGAGGGAGAATGGGAGACCCCTCTTGGCTCGATGAGCATAGACTCAGAGCTTGCAGAGAGAATTTTGAAAAACTCTGAGATCATAGATCAAGATTTTGAGGCACATACCTATGAACACTCCATAGAAGTGCAGCTCCCCTTCATCCAATATCTTTCAGATGCCAAATTCGTTCCAATCTGTCTTGCAATGCAGGACGAGGAGAGTGCAAAAGAGATTGGCAAAGCCATTGCCTCTTCGATAGAGGATGAGAGCGTTACATTGATTGCATCCACAGATTTGGTGCACTTTGGGTGGAACTTTGGGTACAGACCAGTCTCTCAGAATGTGATAGAGTGGATAAGGGAAAATGACTTGAAGATTCTTGAGGCTTTTGTAAACCTTGATTCAAAACCCATCTATGAACTCGTAGGAAAGGGATATACCATGTGTGGTTATGGATGTGCAGCCGCAGTTATTCAAGCTTTAAAAGAGGTTGGATTGAAAAAGGGAGAGATTCTCAAGTATGGGACCTCATATGATGTTTCAGGAGACCTTTCAAGTGTAGTTGGGTATGGAGCCGCGGTGATCAAGTAACCTTGATTTAGATCTCGGGCCTCTTCCAAATGTACTCAGGCGATCTTAAAAGTTTCAATCCTCCTATCAACAAACTCAGCTGAGAATCCAAAAATCCACTTATGAATCTAAGTGAGGATAATCTATAGGAAAGATATGTAAAAAAAGCTCCCAAAATCAAGACCCAAATAGCATGAAGCCCCAAACTTTCATAGAGCTGTAAAATTCCCATAAGGAGGGCTGTAAAAATCATCCATGGAGAAATTATAAGCATGAAGAAGTTTGCTGGAAATACATATATTCCAAAGAAACCATATCTTGGATTGAAAAGCATATCGAGGTTCTTGAGTATAACCTGAATCTGACCCTGTGCTCTTCTGTCCTTTTGAATTCTTCTCTCTCTGAATCTTTTTGGGGTTCTCTCGTAGAATATGGCATCTGGGTTGTACAAAGTCTTGTATCCCTTTTTTCTAATTGCAAGAGCTATCTCACTGTCATCTGCAACAGATTTTTCATCAATCCTTATCATCAAATTTCTTCTATAGGCGCTTAATTGGTTGAAGATGTGAGTGGAATCTAGGTTGGATTCTGCAAGCCTGAGCAAATTAAAAAAAGTTCTGTATCCAAGCTCAACGTTTACCTCGTTTGTAATCACCATCTCTCCAGTTACTCCTCCAACTCTTGAATCTGCAAAGTAACTCACTAGATTTTTTACAGAATCCTTTTCGAGTAAAGTATCACAATCAGATTTTATCACAATCTCTGAAGAAGAAGCCTCATATCCCATGTTCAAGGCAGATGCCAAACCTCTCCTCTCTTCCTCCTCTATTAAAATCATCTTTAAGGGAAAAAAAGCTATTGAATCTCTTATGAGCCTTCTAGTTTCATCTTCTGATGAGTCCACAATTATCCATTCGATCATCTCTCTTGGATAATCGAGTTCAACCATATTTTTCATCTTCCTTTCTATGTTCTCTCTCTCATTGTAAACTGCAGTGACAACGGAAACCTTGGGAAAATATGTTCCCTTTTTAACTTTTATCTTATCTCTTTTGCCCCAAAGGAGTCCAAAGATCAAGTAATTGGTGTAGAAGAAGATAAGGATGAAAGAAAATATCATAAGCAACTTCGTTATCAAGTTATCCCCCCCAATAGATGTCTTTAGTGATCATTACCTTCATCTGAATTCTTTCATTTAAAAGCTTAATGAATCTTTTGCAAATCTTTTTTAGGAAAGGTTTATAATTGATGAGATTCAACTCTCACTCATGAAAAAATGGAAACTCTTGCTTTCAATTGAGGCTGTACTTATCTTATCCACAATCCCCATGGCTTCATCTCAGATTGAGGTTGGGATGAACTATCCTTGGGGATTTACAGAGAAAGGGCAAAGTTTGGCATACTCCTGGCTTTCTGTAAACTACGACAGAGAAAAGATTACAAAAGATTTTGAAGAGATGAGTAGCTGGGGGGTGCGATACGTAAAGGTAAGCACATGGTCTCTCTCAGAGAGGAATGGAGAATTCCTAAATGTGGTTTGGGATGATAAGTTTGGCTACATCTCCTATCGAGAGGAGTTTCTTTTAAACCTGAGGGAATTTGTAAAGATTGCAGATTTCTATGACATGAGGGTGATAATCTCTCCTCTAAACGCCAAGGAAAAAAACTTCTGGGATTCCATCTACCATCCCTTAAAGAGGGAGAGTCTTTTGAATATGTACTTTGACTTGGCTTATTATCTTAAAGATCTTCCAAACGTCTACAGCTTGATGCTCTTATGGGAGTACAATGCTCCAATAAAAAACCCCTCACGAGATATGGAAACCGAGTTTGAGTTTTTTAAGGATGCATACAAAACCATAAAGAGTGCTGATCCAGACAGATTGGTAACTCTGGGTTGTGGTGGTACCTTTTCTCAGTTCAGAGAGTTTGCCTCAGAAGTTGTGGACTACTACAGTTTAAACTTTTACAACGACTGGGGATTGCCCATGGAAATAGATACCTATGTTGAGACTGGAGAGATTGTTTTGATAGATGCAAGGGAACTCGACAAGCCTGCAGTGATTGGGGAGGCTGGAGCTCAAGGAGTCTGGTCAGGGGATGTGCATTTTGACCAAGATGAATATCAATCTGCTGCCATAGAGAGATTCTTTGAAAATGCAAAGCTCTATGGCTATGATGTGGTGTTTGTGTTCAGTTATCACGTTATAAAGAAATACTCCCAGGTTCAAACGATAGAGGCTGTTAAAAGGCAAGGAAATTTAAAGACTTCAAAAGAGATGAAAGAAGAATATGAAGAGGAGGTTTCAATTGATTTCCCTTTCCTTTTATTTGGAATTTTTTTGTTTTATCCATTCACACAAAAATTTTAAGTTAAAAGTTGATCGATATGAACAATTTGTTGCTTAGAAGATATGAGGATGGAGATGAGAAGTCCATAGTAGCTCTTTTGAACCTCGCTATGTATGGATGGCACTCTCTCGAGTATTGGAGATGGAAGTACAAAAGATGTCCTTACGGTTTTTACAAAACCCTGTTTGTGGCAGAGAAAGATGGAAAGATCATTGCACATGCTGCAAGTGTACCAACTCGCATCAAGTTCTTTAAGAAAGCTATCCTGGGAGCGCAGAGCGCAGACGGTGCCACACATCCAGATTACAGACACTCTGGATTCATCCTTGCCGTTGGCAAGAAAAAGATGGAGGGATTGAGAGAGGACGGAATAAAATTTACCTACGGAATTCCAGGAAAGTTTATTTACAGAGGACTTTTCAAAG
>JBHIDS010000173.1:0-4793 GCA_046760205.1 Candidatus Methanofastidiosia archaeon | reverse complement strand
GATTATGAGGTCTGGATCGTGGAGAATTGTGGAGAGGAACTGAAGCTTTTGCTGGTTTCCCTTAGAGAGCTCCTGAACCTTTAATTGAGAGTACCTTTCCATCTCAAATTCCTCTAACAGCTCTTCTGCCCTCTTTTTTGCATGATTCCTTTCCATATTCTTTAAGCATCCAAAGTAGGTGAGAACATCTGAAACTTTCATCCTCTTGTAGAGTCCTCTCTCCTCAGGAAGGTACCCGATTCTCTCTTTGAGTTCTTCTGAGAGTCTCTCTCCAAATATCAAAATCTCTCCAGAGTCTGGGTAGATTATGTTCATCATCATTCGAATGGTGGTGGTCTTTCCAGCACCATTTGGTCCTAAAAGACCAAATATCTCACCCTCTCTCACAGAAAAAGAGAGCGAATCCACTGCCCTCACTTTCGCAAAGTTCTTGAATATCTCCGAGAGCTCGATGGCATTCATATCTCTCACTCTTTTTCATCTCAGATTTCCTATTTAAAGCTTTTTAATTATCTAAACTCCTTAGAGACAAATCTGGTCTTAAACTTGTCTATGTCCTCAGGTCTTACAACCTCAAATATCTCTAAGGTCTCAAACTCTTTTTCAAGCAGACTCATTTCCTTTACAGATAGAGCCTTTGAATCAAGGGAGATTAAGAGCCTGGAGTTGTTTAAAACTATGTGGTCGTTTAGAGAGTGAAGAAACTTCAAGACTGTTTGAAAGTCATTCTGAACTATGAGGTATGAAAGACAATCTATGTAGACTGCAGAGTTTCTTGCCCTTTTCAAAAATTCACAGATGTAGTAGATGAGCTTTTCCAGATACTCAGGTTGGATGCTCTCTGCACTTTCCACGCTGGTTATCCAGATGAATGGAATCTTTTGAAGGTTGTACCTCTCTCTCAACCTCTTTGGATACTTTCTGGTAACATAGAGCCCCTCAACGCCGTGAGTAACAAGATCCAAAAAAACCTCAGGTCCAAAGTCCAAAGTCTCCTCCTTGATGAAGTAGGAGAATCCTCTCCTTAAATCGTAGGTGGGCTTTGCTTTTGTAATTCTCTCTGCTTTAGGTTCTATCATGATTCTGTACTTCAAAATCAAGTAAGCTATTATTATGTTGTTTAGAAGCGAGAAGGTGCTTGCGGTGCCCACAACTTCGTATTGGAGCAAGGGAGCAATGACATCTGTGAAGAATCCTATTGTAAAACCAAAGAGCACTCCAAAAATGAGCAACCTTAAAGACTCTCTCTCAGGACCTCTCATTCTGAGACAGTTCCTTACAAGAAGGGAAATTCCAATGACCATCACTCCAAAAAAGTAGATTGCGAATATTGGAAAGTAGTCTCCAGGCACAAAGACGTATCCCCAATATACTTTTTTAAAGCCAATCACGAAGTAGGGTGTGGTTATGAGAAATAAGAATATGAAACTAAATACATATGGGATTCTATAGCTCTTACCAATACTTTCCCTGGGAAAAACCGAAGTTAGATGAAAGAATCCTGCTGGAAAAAATACAACACCCAAGGCTGCAATCCAGCTCCATAAAGAAAAATTCCCAAGACCTGCTCTTATCATGAACTCCCCAAAGGTCCAGAGTGCAACGAACATCATAAGTATTGCATATGCTCTGTTTGCATCTCCTCTCGGATTTCTCTGCAAAACATAGATTCCAAGAAAGAGACTTACAAGAAAGGAGATCAATGAAAGAAGAGCGTAAGGGTTCATAATTTTAATATGAATCCAACATTTTTATAGCTTTGGTTTTTTGAGAAATCAACGAAATTCCTGGCTACCTCAGACTTTTAAAGATTATGTAGGCTCCAATGAGTATCAAGAGAAGAGCTACCACTGGAACATCAAAGGCAAAGTAGTCTCCAGCACCCAGGATTAGGAGGAGTATTCCAAGAATCACAGTCACTTTTGAAGTCTTAATTCCAGCAAAATATCTGGATAAATTCAGCCCCAAGAGGATCAATCCAGTTCCAAAGAGAATGACGCCATCCAAATAAAGCTCTGATGTGTTCTCCAATGTCCAGACCGTTCCCACAAGCATTATGAACAAGCCGAATGCTATGCCTCCTAGTTTCCAATTTTTTCTACTCTTTTTGCTAAACTCTCCAAAAGAACCAAAGCTCTTATTTTCTTTGTGGAAGTTGAAAAATGGAAAGAATCTCACATCCTCCTTGCCACTTTTTTTGTCTTTGTGATACTCTAAAAATGGAAATATCTCCACAAATTCCTCACTTTTGTCTTTGTAATAGTTTAGAAATGGGAATATCTCCACAAGTTCCTCGTCCTCACTCTCCTTGACTTTTAGAAACAAGAGATCAAGGTCTTTTTTCCATCTCTTCTTTCCTTCACTCATCATCTCACCTACATATTCTTGAAATTTGGGCTTATAAATTTTTGGATAGGTTTTCATTCTTTTTCTAGACTTTACATAAACATTTTGCGAAAGTTGGAAGTTCATTGAATATTCTTTGCCAAAATCAATAACTCTGGACACTCGGGGTCATCTTGTTTGATTCGCTGAAAATCCTTGAATCCAATTCCCCTGTAAAAGGCTCGTGTTCTTTCATAAGGTTCATACTCTACCGAGTCACCTAGAGTATTGACGCGCAGCTCTCGTACTCCTTTTTGCCTGAGTTCTGAAATTAGCCCATCTATTAGTTTTCTACCAATTCCCTCCCTGTGAAACTCTGGTAATATCCCAATCCATCCTATTTGACCTATACCTTCGCTAACGAAGAATGAGAGAAAGCCCACTATCTGAAAATCAAGGACAGCAACAAATCCATGTTGATACAGAAGATCAATGCTCATGTGTTTAATTCCATTCGTCGTAAACCATTCTGGCAAAGCTTTGGCAATCTCGATGAGTTGCTCAAAATCATCATTCACATATTTTCTAATCACAATCTCACCAATTTTATCCATTGATACCATCTTCGTTTAACGTTTATCAGATAAAGATTCCCTCACTTGATACGTTTCATAGATCAATTCATCTGCAGAATTATTTAAGCCTTTGGTTTCTCTTATTTTTTTTAAAGATCAGATGAAGAGAAGCAGAAGCTCTCTCAAAACTCTCCATCTCCCATCCCTTGCAACCTTTACAACATCATCAAGTTCAACCTGAGATAGGGCAACTCCCAGCATAACTCCAAGAGCTACAGAGAGTAAGGGATAGTTTTCGATGCTTTTCTCAGCATCCTTTTGAAGTCGAGAGACTGTTTTGAAGAAAAGCTCTCTCAACTCCTCAGGGGTTACCTCTTCTTCCATGTACTCCTCCTCAAAGCTACAAATCCCAGGATAGCTGCAAAAACTCCCACCAAGAGATAGGATTCAATCTCTCCAATCATGTTTTCTAAAATCTTGAAAATTCCGATGGAGATGAAAATCAGAGCTACTCCAAAGGCTATGAGAGAGAGAAGAGAGTATAAAATCCTTGCTCTTAGAGCATCGATAGGGGCTAGGATCCTTTCTTCCACCAATCTTTCAAGGCTCTGCTCAAGGTAGAGCTTACTCTTCTCGAAAAACTCAAAAATGAGTTTTGGAAAATCTTCCTCCAAGCTATCACTTTCTGAGGATAGAACCAAACATGAATCCCAGGGCAACTGCAGCTCCCACTGAAGCTATGGGATGCTCTTTTATAAACTTTTCAGCCTCTTTAACTTTTTCTGCCATCTCATCTCGTGGAAGCTCGATATCCCTTGCTCTTTTCGCAATCTCCTCAAACTTCTCGAATAGAAGGTCTCTCTTTTTGTTCAGATCTTTTTCCCTAAGGATTTGCACGAACTCTTCAATTCTCCTTGCAAGCTCTTCCTTTTTCTCATCAAGATCAGCTTCTTTCATTCTTTGAGTGGTTACCTTTACCTTTTCTGAGATTTTCTCCTTGGATTTCAAAGCGGCATCTTTAACCTTTTCTCCAACCTTCTCCTTAACCATTTTATCACCAAAGCTTTGAAAATCTCAAGGTATATAAATATTTCGTTGGGATGGTTGTGTTGGACAATTCCAACCAAAATCATGAAAAGATACTCTCATCGGAAGCATTTCCTGTATATATTTCACCAAAAGATTTGTAAATTATGTATTGGTCGAAGGTTGGGTTCCCATTTTCATCTGTAATCTTCAAAGTAGCTTTGAACAATCCCTTCTTTGTAAGTATGTATGGCTCTTCCATCCTCTGAGGAAGATCAGTCAAAGATTCCATCTCCATCAAAATCCCACTCGTACTTTATTATCTTGTTCTTCCCTCTTGAAGTCCCAGTGAATAAAACTGTTAAAGGTATCTCACCCTCCTCAGGCGAGATGAAGGCGTAAGCATAAAGGTCTTTTCTAAAGAAATCTTTTAAATAGAATTTTATTTCTTCTAAAATGTTCATCTCCTCAGCTTTCACGAAGCTGTTACCGTTGGTGCTTGAAAGAATGAGAAAGTGAGAACACCAACCAAAAACTTTATATCATGAGGCTCAAGCTCGTTGCATGAATCTTTCGGAAAAGATAATATCCTCTCATTTGGTGGAGGGGGAGATGATCGTTGGGGAAGAGATAGGAATAGCCATAGACCAGACCCTCACTCAGGATGCCACAGGCACCATTACATGCCTGCAGTTTGAGTCCTTAAAAATTCCTCAGGTTAAAACCTCATCTTTCAGCTATGTAGACCACAACATGCTGCAGAGAGGATTTGAGAATGCAGATGATCACGTATTCCTGCAGAGTTTTGCTCAAAAGTATGGGATTTACTTTTCAAAGCCTGGTAATGGAATATGCCATCAAGTACAC
>JBHIDS010000172.1:0-4804 GCA_046760205.1 Candidatus Methanofastidiosia archaeon | reverse complement strand
TCAGCTTTAGGTCTTCTGTCTGATTCTGTTACCTCATATTCAAAATCAGCTTTGGGAGCAGTGTTGAAGATACCATAATTTCTAGCTGAGCTGAATCCAGCACCACCAGCCACTAATCCACCCAATCCTAATAATTTTAGGAAGGTTCTTCTATCTATACTTGATAAATCTTCTTTTTCACCCATATTCATCACTACTATTTAGTGATTATTCAAATATAAGTTTTTCTATTCTAAAGTAATTATTTCTTTTTCCTAAATCTTTTTCCCCAGGGAACAGCAATTCCCTCAGGATCTTCTAGATAACTTTTATATTTCTTTTTACCTACACGAGCATATAATTCATTGCTAAATAATGTTTCTAATTCCTCTAGACCAATATTCTTATGCTTAGGTTTAATTTTTATAGTTATCCTATCATTAGGATCCCCATCCACTAGGATATAGGCTTTATCAACAAAAACATATGCCACTGAAAAAACAGCATCAAGAGGATAAAATCCTGGATTAACAGATATAGTGATATTATTCTTATTTCTTGCTATATCTAGGTTATCTAGTAAAAATCCTTTCATGATATCACTAATGAATTTAATGATTTTATCTATTAAAAAATTATCTCTTAATTATCATAAATAGGTTTCAATTAAAAGAAGGTGTTTTTCAAAAACTCAAACCCTTTGAGCAAAGTTTTATATTGAATCTGGAGTTGTATCTACGATGCAAGGTTGTATAGAGCAACACACTTCAATGGCTTTTGATGCACCAGAGCAAATAGAGTACTTCAAGAGAGGAAAACTCTATGCTGTGCAAATTGAATCAGAAGGTTCGTGCATGCAGGGTTGCATCTACTGTTATGCGAAAGCTTCTCCTAATGCCAAGAATCATCTAACGTCTGAGGAGATCATAAAAATCATAGACGATTCAAAAGATTTAGAGGTTAGAATGATAGATTGGCTTGGTGGAGACCCTCTCATGAGAAGTGACTGGTACGAACTCGCAAAGTACGCTCTCTCCAAAGGCTTTCAAACAACGTCTGGACCAGTGGCTATCCTCTTGCAGACATAGAGGTTGCCAAAAAGGCAGTGGAAGTTTCGAAGGGAGGAGTTCATACAGAATCTCCCTCTCTGTAGGACAAAACCAAAGAGAAAACCCACGACAAGCCCTGAGAAGATTTCTTGGATGTTCATATTTTCAATCTTTCAGGATATCTCTTTAAAAGCCTTTCTAAGAACCTTAAAACCAAAAGCTATAAAACACAACACCTTGAAAATTCTATATGGACAAGAAAACCTACATCTTAGATGCAAATTGCAGATACTTTGGGCTCACAACTTTGCAACTCATGGAGAATGCTGGAAGAGGCGTGGCTTTGGAGATTGAGAGGAGGTTTGGACAAAACCTAAAGATAGGAATCTTTTGTGGTCTTGGAAACAACGGTGGGGATGGTTTTGTGGCTGCAAGGTTTTTGCAGGGTAAAAATGATGTTTGCCTTTATCTCTTAGGCTCGAAAGATGATATAAAGACAGAGGTTGCAAGACGCAACCTCGAAATTTTGCAAAGAAGTGGACTTGAGGTATTCAACATCAAGGACTCTAAGGATGAGTTCAGGCTGGATTTTGACCTTGTAGTAGATGCCATGCTTGGTTCTGGAATTTCAGGAGAGCTTCGAGAACCTTTTAGAGAAGTGGTGAGAAAGCTTAACGAATCAAAGGCAAAAAAAATCTCCATAGATTTACCTACAAAAGGCTTTAAGGCTGACCTCATTTTATCGATGCACTTCCCAAAAACTGAAGGTGCAGTTGCCCTAGATATTGGAATTCCAAAAGAGTTTGAGAGCTTTGTTGGTCCTGGGGATGTGAAGTTTTTAAAGAGAAGAAGAAAGGATTCTCACAAGGGGGAGAACGGGAAGGTTTTGATAGTTGGAGGTTCTAAGAGGTACGTTGGAGCTCCAGTCTATGCAGGGCTTTCAGCCTCAAAGCTTTCTGATCTGGTTTTCATCTCTACATCTTCTGATAGCCTAAATCACTTAAAAGCCTATCCTGATTTCATAGTCTCTGGTTTCTCTGAAATCAAAACTCAAATTGGGGATGTGGATTCTGTTCTTGTAGGGTGTGGGCTTGGAACCTCAAAGGAGATTCAAAAGCTTGTAAATGGGATAACTTTTTACGAGAAGAAATTGATATTCGATGCAGATGCCCTAAAGGTTCTAAAGCCTGAAAATCTTGGAGAGAACTGCATTGTGACTCCTCATGAATTTGAGTTCAAAAGACTCTTTGGCTTGGATGCCACAGAGAAAAATGTTTTGAGGATGGCTTCAAAGTATGGGTGTGTGATAGTTCTCAAGGGAAGGACTGATATCATCTGTGGAAGAGAGCTTAAGTACAACTTCACAGGAAACGAGGGCATGACCACTGGAGGAACTGGAGACGTCCTAGCAGGAGTTATTGTAGGGTTTGCATCTACAAACGCGCTTTTTGAATCTGCCTGTGCTGGTGCCTTTGTGACAGGGCTTGCGGGAGATATGGTTTTAAAAGAGAAGGGAATTCACTACACTGCCCTGGATGTGATCTCCAAGATTTCTGAGGCTGTTAGGTGGTGTGAGGAGTTCTAGAGGTTTAAAATCTCAAATCTCTAAAACTTCATTTGTGACCTTTCTCTACCTTTTCCCTCTCCATCCATTCTATCAGTGCCAAAAGCTCTTTTGTGACAAAGTCAAATATCCTTTTTCCAGCTTCTAAATTGGCATGGGTGGGAAAGCCGATGTTACCTGTCTTCGTGAAATCGATGGTATCGATATTCATCTGCCCGCCATGGACTTTAGGTGACCACTCTACATTTACGTCTTTAGCTCTCTCAAGCTTCACCAAATCAGGATGAAGATACATATTGAGAGAGGTTTCTACAGCACAGGCATGTCCCCAGATTTTGACAGCCTCTTTTCCAAATATCTCCTCAAAGAATTCATCTGAAGGTACCTTCCACCATTCAAAGAGGGCGCAGGCAATGCCCTTCTCTCTTATCTCCCTTACAACATCCAAAAGGTATGGCGTGTTTCCCCCATGTCCATTGACGATGACAATCCTTTCTGTTTTATGAGAGGCAAGGCTCATACACACATCCAGAACAAAATTCTTGAACGTTGAAGCTTCAATCCACACCGTGCCAAAAAAATGCCTGTGATGCTTTGAAACACCAAAGGGCAGTGGGGGGCAAACCAAAACATCCTTTTTTTCTGCAACCTCATGACAAAGCCTTTCTGCAATCATATAGTCGCACCCAACTTGATTGTGCAAACCATGCTGTTCCACAGAGCCCGTGGGAATGAGAACGGTGTCATTTCTCAGATATCTTTTAGAATCTGGCCATGTTAGGTTTTGAAGGTTCATGAATCAGCTGGGAGAATTAGTACATATAAGTATTTTCAATCCCTCTATTTTTGGTTGAAGAATATGATTGCAAGACCAGATTCACAACATAAAATCAAGCAAAAAACTTTCTCATTTTCTCACCCATTCGAATACAGTAGCCATTTTTTCATTTGGGTGGTTGAGACGCCTTTGGTAAACATGGTTTTGATATCTTGGATGGTCAATTTATCCATATATGCCATGCCCCCCACGACATGTGGATCATTGCCGCCTGTCCATTCTCTATCTATATAATTTTTCAACATGATGGGTGGCTTAAAAATATAAAAATAGAACGAATCTTTGTAATTCAGGAAAATATTTAATTGTTTGTAATATGCTTTCCATTTGGACTCAACAGGATCAAAATATATGGCATTGAAATGAGATACATATCTACCATATAACCATCTTTGTCTCGCTATGTAATTTGCAGGAATCCCCCAAGATTTCAAAAAAGTTTCCACTACCATAGACTGTTCTCCACAATCCCCTAAACCTTTTTCATTCTGAATAATATATCTAAATTCCCAATCAATATTACAAGTATCATGATTTATGACACTTTTTCCATCTATGATGATGTAACCTTCAGGAGCTCCAGGTGAAGCTTCAGGATTTGTATATGTCCAATGCTGTTTAAAACCACTAAAGTAGAAATATTCTTCTATATTTCTAACTGTTATATTTACATCCCCATTTACCCAATGATTCTTCTCCATCAATGTCCTCATTCTCTTTAATGTCTTAATTTCTACTGTATTCCAATCATACCCTTCCTTATCTAATCTTTCATATGAGTAGTGTGATAGATGGTACTCTCTTCCTCCTAACGGACTGTAATTCCCAGTCCACCCTAAAGCAACCTTTGCCTCAAGTGGATAATCTTCCAAAGGATAGTAACCTCTTTCAATTTGCATCAAATTGGTCTCTCTAAAAAACTCAAGCAAATCATTCATGTCTTTGTAAACTGCTTCTCTAACTTTGTTGTCTCCCATTGTTATATACAATCCATTATCCATTGCTATTGCCAGAGCCAAAGTATCATTTTGCTTAAACTCGTTCTGCTCTGCAATCCAGAACAAAGCTTGTAACTCAGTGTTGTAATCCGGAACTTGATAACTAAAATCTCTTGGATTTGGAGTTCCTCCATCAAGCATAAGCTCAAAAGCTTCCCAAACTTCATTTTCTCTTGTTATTTTCGAGGATTTGAATCTATTATTGTAATTTTCATAAGGCTGACCTTCCAAAATCAATTGAGTTATATCTTCCATTGCTTCCAAAGTCTCTTGAGAAATCTTTCTCTTATTCATTTCTGGTAATTTCTTGAGCTCTTTTGAAACCTCTGAAAATTTATCCTCGATTAATGAGAGGTAATACTCCATGAGCTTTTTG
>JBHIDS010000171.1:0-4840 GCA_046760205.1 Candidatus Methanofastidiosia archaeon | reverse complement strand
AAAAAAAGAAATTGAAATTTTTATCCCAAAAGCTCCTCTAAACACTCAACAGCATCCTTATACTTGTCTAAAGCCTTCAGTGCAAAGTTGTTGGCAGCTATGTAGTTTCCTCCAGAGAAGAATTTATCTGCTAACTCAAGAAGTTCTTTCGCCTCGTCGATTATCTTCTCACACGCTGCGGTATCGAGACCCTTGTCCTGCGCCTGCTTTAGAAGATCATCTGCCTGAGCCATCAGGTCTTTTGCACCATTTATGGTGTTAGAGGCTCTTGGCATCATTGGCTTGTTCGTGTCTGCTCGATATCGAGGTATTGGAGATCTAAACATCCAAATATTTCCATCTGTCCTTGTAGTTCCATCGCTGCTCTTTTCTGACGAGTAGAAGAACAATATGTTTCCCCAAGGATCCAAAGAAGCATCAGGATAGTAGTCCCACCAGTAAGTAGCACCATAACCTCCACTTGTCAGGATAGTGGATGAAGACCAAGTTGTAAGGTCTGATGATGAAATATACTCTATCCACTGACTGTCTGTAACTGCATCCCAAGGAGCCCAGAACAGGTAATACGTAGAGTAATATTTTACAAGGACTGGATCAAAGTCAAAGTATGCAGTGTCAGCTGCAGTAATTTTACCTGCAGTCCAGCTAGTTCCATCGTAAGTTGCCAAGTATGGATCACCTGCATCAGACGCCCATACAACCCTCAATGGGCTTGCTTCTATGGCTTTTGGAACATTTCCACCTACTACTCCACCCGGATTTAGATTTGTAACACCAGACCAAGTTGTACCGCCATCGGGAGTATTCATAGAACAAAGTTTGTTGCCTCCAGCATCTGAACACCAGAAGAATATCCAAATCTTTCCATCAGAAGTTTGTATGGCATCCACGTGGTTCTTGGCAGTAAAGCCACCGCCAACACCCACAGCTGTTGGACCAGTCCAAGTTGAACCATTGTTGGTTGATGTAAAATATTTTATGTCAACCGCGTTATGTGCAAAGAAAACCCAAATCTTTCCAGCAGTGTCCTGAAATGCTGCTGGAGTGAATTGGCTCACGCCATCTCCAATAGATGCTGGGATGTTGCTTACTGTCCAATTAATGCCAGCATCTGTTGATCTCAGGTAGTAGATATCATACGAATCTACATCTGGGTTATATGCTGGTGGAACATGGGGGAGAGCACTACTGGCTCGAGCAAAGAAAACCCACCAAGTTCCATCGTTTCCAATGAAAAAGCTTGGATTTCTGTCATAGTAGGGACTTGTGGTCAATTGTCTCTCTATTTCGAGCATTGATTCTACAGGATTGCGAACCGAAAACAAGGCTATTGCAACAACAGCTGCCATCAAAATGGCCACATTTTTTCTATTCATATTCTTTCCTCCTACATTTTATTTTTTGTATCTTAACACTCAAAGATACCTTTAAATATAAACAACCTTCATTTATAAAGCTTTTGGTTACTATTGGATAGAAAACCCTCCCTTTACTTCATTTACTTTAAATTCTCCGAAAATCTTTTATATTATCGATTGAATGAAGATGTAACCAGACAAAAGGTAGGAGGTTGAAATGAGATATAAAACCATATCCAAAATGAGAAATTTGGGAAAGGTTACACTGTACTTTTTCATTCTGTTTTCCACAGTAGTACTAACCAATTCCTACACTGCACATCAAATCCAAAAACAGATGAATGAGAAGGAGGCTACAATATCCTCCCTCAAGGATATCATTTCAGATAAAAACCTTCTAAATGAGGCATTGGAAGGAGAGAATAAAGCTCTGTCTTCAGAGATTGTTCAACAAGAGGAACAAATTTCAAGGTTGTCTCTAACCATCAAAACCTTGGAAAAATCCTTAAAAGAGAATGGTAATAAAGGAATTGCAAGAGATAATCTCCCATATCTCGTCCTTGGATATTTAAGGCTGAGGGAGGATGAGATATTCGGAGAGGGATTTTTTGCAGTTGCAGTTGTTACTTCCTATGAGGATTTTAAGGTTTCAGATGAGGGAGAGTTTTACAGAGTTTCTCTAAGGTTGCCTGTGGATACAATGAACACTGCATACATGAGAATTGAGGAGAATATCTTTTACGTGGAACTACTGGTAAACAAGAATACTGGAGATATTCAAGTAGTCACAGTGAAAGAGCTCTAACTAAAAACTCTATTTTTTCTTCTTTTGTATATTTTGTATGATTTGCTTCAAAATCTCCGTTAATTTTTTATAGTAGAAGTTATTATTTTCCTGAAAAGAAAGGAGGTTAGATGTGAATGAAAAAGACATTGGTTTTCTTTATTTGTCTTGGTCTAATGTTGGGTGTACAGGGAATTTCTTCTGATCCCTCTGTTCCTCAACAGCCCACGAGCTTTTTCAAACAACTCTATCACTTTGTGGAGATCATAGAACGTGGCATAGAAGAGGGTGAAAAGGTTTTGATAGCAAACCCATCTGCCGAAAATAAGGCATACCTTGCTGAGACAAAAAAAGAACTTGAAAAGGCAACAGAAGAGCTAACCAAGATGTATATCCAAGAGGAGGAAGACAAGAGAACGAGTGAATTCACTGGAAATACCTATGTTATAGGACAAAGATTCACACTGAAACAGAAGAACAAGTTCTCAGAGGAAGAACTGAAAGAGAACCTGAGAAACTTTAAGCTACACATCGAGAATGCGAGGGACTGGTTGGACAAACTTGGGGTAAAGATTCCACCACTGTTTGTGACCTACGCATGGTGAAGTTGTTTTTTTAAATCTTTTTTCTTTGAAATCTTTCAAACAGAATCTCAGATGCAGAGTAAGGATCGAGTTCTTTCTTTGAGATCCTTTCAAGAAGTTTTTTAAGCTCTTCTTTTGTTATAGAGTTTAGGATGTGACTCTCTATTTGCAATCTTAAAATTTCCATAAGTTCTGTTTCTTCCCTTCTTCTCTTCTTCTCCTCCAAGAGCTTTGAATCCTTTAAATACTCCATGTGCTTTTCTATGTTTTCAAATAGAACATCAACACCAGTACCCTTTATGGCTATGGTTTTCAGGATAGGGGGTTTCCAGCCTTGATAGTTTGAAAGATCAAGCATCATCTCAAGCTCTAAAATCGTTTTATCAACCGAATCAAAGTCAGCCTTGTTCACCACAAAGATGTCCCCAATCTCAAAGATTCCAGCCTTTATCATCTGAATGTCATCTCCCAAACCTGGAACCAGAACGAGAACAACGGTATGAGCTTCTCTTACTATATCCACCTCTGCCTGTCCAGTTCCAACAGTTTCAACCAGAATAAAATCTTTTCCAAAGGCATCCAGTGCCCTGATGACATCTCCAGTTGATTTTGCAAGCCCTCCAAGGTTTCCTCTGGTTCCCATGGAACGAATGAAAACTCCCCTGTCAGTTGAAAGCTCCTGCATCCTCACCCTGTCTCCAAGAAGGGCTCCCCCAGTGAAGGGGGAGGTGGGATCTACTGCAACTATTCCTACCTTTTTTCCCTCTTCTCTCAAGAGCAAGCTAAGCTTGTAAGAGAGAACAGACTTTCCAACGCCAGGAGGACCTGTAATTCCAACTATGTGGGCTCTTCCAGTTGAGGGATAGAGTTTTTTGAGCTCTTTTCTTACGTTTGGAGAGTTGTTCTCAATTCTCGTTATAAGCCTTGCAAGAGCTTTTCTGTCCCCAGAGAGTACTTTTTCTGCAAGCATTTGAAATCAAATCCTCTCTCTAATCCTCTTTCTAACCTTTCTGATAATCTCTCGAGTTGAGGTTCCCGGACCAAAGATATCTGAGACTCCAAGTTCTTTCAACTTCAAAACATCCTCATCAGGTATTATTCCTCCAGCAAAAACCACAACCTTCATCTCTTCCCTTTCCAAGAGCTCCATTATCCTAGGAAATAGAGCCATGTGGGCACCAGAGAGGATGCTCAATCCTATCACATCCACATCCTCTTGAAGAGCAGACTCCACAATCTGCTCAGGTGTCTGGCGAAGTCCTGTGTAGATTACCTCCATCCCAGCATCTCTCAAGGCTCGAGCCACCACCTTTATCCCTCTGTCATGACCATCGAGTCCTGGTTTTGCCATCAAAACCCTGATTCTTTTTTCCATGAAATCATCTGATAGGGGGGTTATTTAAAGCTTTCTTCTCACAGGTTTTCTTTAAGAATTGGTATGAAAGCCCTTACATTGACATGCTTTGACAGAAAATCTATACAAACGATGAAATTGGTTATATTCACTAATTCTTCATCTTATTTTATTTTTTCTAATATAATCATGTCTCCGTCCCATTCTGGTATGAAAAGACAGTTGTTAAAGTAATCTAGGCTACTTATCTTTGGTAAATTGAGTTTCAATGGATCTGTCTCCCGAGGGTCATTTCTCACATGTGGCTTAAATTGGTGATTCCCAGCAATCGTTGATATGATATTGGTCTTTTTTTCAACCATACGAAGAACATGATTCTGGGTATCGCCAATGTAAATATTTCCATCTTCATCTAAGGATAAAGAATAAGGTCCATCAAAATGTTGACTTGGATCTGAACCTAACGTAGCGTTGAGCGCATCTCCTCCGTCTCCCGTGTAGCCTGGTTTTCCAGTTCCTACCACTAAGTTAACTGTCTTGTTTTGAAGATCAATCATTCTTAGGGCATAATTCTTGCTGTCAAGCACATAGATATTGCCATCTGGTCCTAGTCTTAGATCATAAACCCAATTGAAGCGAGCCTTATCGAATGAGGTTGCTTGCCTCTGAAATCCAGATTTCCCATCGCCCAAAACAAGTTTCTTATTACCCTCTGAATCAAATTGCCAGACTCTACAACCTGTGATTTCATTGACCCAGA
>JBHIDS010000170.1:0-4847 GCA_046760205.1 Candidatus Methanofastidiosia archaeon | reverse complement strand
TTTTGCCTTCAAGAAACTCTGCCTCTGAGGGTACAATCAATCCTGCATCTAACTCGCCTTCAAGAACTGCTTTCCTGAGGTCTTTTTCTGATGAAAAGACAGTGACTCTAATGGAAGGGTCCTTTTCCAACACAGATACAAAGTCATCACCTCCGATTATTCCCATTGAAGGTGTCCCTGTGCCTACACTTCCCAAAGCTGCGTTGAGTATGAGCGAGCCCAGAATTGGCATCATTATCATATATATGAAGATGGCCTCTCTCGTGGTCATGACTATATCTTTTTTCGCCATGGTGAGCAATCTGGAGAAATTCATGAAAACCTCCTCCTCAATGCAAAAACACCTAAGATAAAGAATACAACATCCAAAAGAACGATCACTAAAAAGCCATCCCATACATCGCTGAGTTCAGCTCCATAATTTAAAATTTGATTGAAGGCGTTTACCAAATAATATGTGGGAATAAACCTTACTGCAGATAGAGAAACATCTGGTATCAGAATCAACATACCTGGAAGTAGCAGGATCAACATGGGAACTGCCACATAGATAAAAGAAGTGGTGATGTTCTTCGTAAGGCTTCCCAAAAACAAAGCCAAACCAACGAACATCACAGCTCCTAAGAAAACTCCCAGAAATAAAACTGGCAGATTTCCTCTCAAACTTTGAGTCAAAATTAGAATTGCAATTGCAACGAATATTGTGTAACCTATACCCAGTATCCCTTTTGAGGTTATGATGTCTGAGGGAGAGGCAGGAGTCACCAAAACAGCTCTCAAGGTTCCTGCAGCACTTTCCTCCACAATCAAAGTTGATAATGTCCACATCTCTATCACTAGAGCCATCAAGAGGTAGAGTGGTATGGATTGCTCTCTTATGGGGGTGTGTTTTCCCCCCATGTCTTCTCCCAAAATCTCTTCCTCGAGTTCACTCTCTATTCCAAAAACAACGTATTCGACCATGTACTCCATGAAATGTTCAAAGATATTTCTGAGATTTTCAGGCTGATCAGATTTGAAGTACAGCCTTATGGTTGGTTTTTCTCCTGACCTCAACTGAGAGGCAAAATCTTCTGGTAGGACGATTCCAACGACATAATCTTCATCCTCAACAACTCTTTCAATTTCTTTTTCTGATGAGAAATAGTCTATATTTACACCTTCTTCCTCAAGCTCAGGAATTTGAGAAAATAAATCAACTGAACTCTTGTTGTAGACAGCTAAATCGAAGGTTTCTTCAACTGTGGAAGGCAGGGTATAGTAAACCAGGGCGATTAAAATCCCCCAAACCAAGCCCAACAACACCAATTTGTTTCTCACCGCAGCGATGGCATCTTTTTTGATGATGGCTTTTATGCATGATGTTTTCATTGTCCCAACTTCCTCCCTGTTAGCTTTATGAAGACCTCCTCCAACGTCGCTTCCTGGGTGTGAATTGTGGCAATATTTCTTTTTTCTATAAGCTCTTTCGTCCTATGAGGAGTTTCAGAATCATCCAGTGGCAGTGTTTCTTCATCAAAGCCTTTATCAGTTCTTATTCTCACCTTCAAAGATCTTTTTCCAAGTTTCAGTTTAAGGTTCTCAGGAGTATCCAGAGCAACTATTTTTCCCTCATTTATGAAAGCCACTCTATCTGACAGTTTGTCAGCTTCCATCATGTTGTGGGTAGTTAAAAAAATGGTTTTTCCCTTCTCTTTTTCTGCCAAGATAATATTTCTTATTTCATCTGCTGAAATTGGATCGAGACCACTTGTTGGCTCATCCAAGAATAGAACATCTGGGTCGTTTATCAAAGAACGGGCAAACATCAGACGTTGCTGAAGTCCTTTGGAGAGGGTTTCAGCTCTATCGTTTTCCCACTTGGATAAATCCACTCGTTTCAGCAATGAATTGATATCTGGCTTCAACCCAAACAATTCAGCAAAGAATTTCAGGTTCTCTTTAGCTGATAATCTGGGATACAGATTCTTCTCTTCAAAACAGACTCCAATTTTCTCGTGAATTTTTTTGGAATCTGCTGCAACATCAAATCCTAAAACTTTTGCGAAGCCTTCCTGAGGCATGAGCTGTCCTGTCAGCATCTTTACAGTGGTGGTCTTACCAGCCCCATTGGGTCCTAGAAAACCAAGAATTTCTCCCTTATCTACAGAAAAAGATATGTGATCTACAGCCAAAAGATCACCATAACTATATGCAAGATTCTCAGCTTCGATTATCAAAAGGATCACCTCCTTTTCATTGGGAAATAAGAGCTTATAAATCTTTTGAATTCTCCATCCTTTTTAATATTCTTGCAACCAGAAATGTCATCCATCTAGAGGGTTTTTTCTTCTGCCCAAATTCCCAATCCTTGAAAGCCATCCAAACAGATTCTGGAGTAAATCTTCCATCCTCATCCTGTTTGGAAACAATTATATCAACAATTTCTTTCAGCCTTTCATCATTTCTCAGAAAATCAAATCTTGAAAGCACATCTGCAAAATGCAAGATATCGTACCATACGAAAGGATATTTCAACTTTCTAAAATCAGTGCCAATGCCAAATAGATAGAGCTTTCTCTCCCTTTGATGCTCCCAGTGCCAGAGCAGAGCCTCTACTCCTTTACGAGATGCCTTACTCTTTTTCATTTCTGGAATTTGAGCCAAAGCCTTTAAAGCCAAAAGGTTGGCATAGGGACAAGGATCGTCTTTTCTGCCTGGACCTCGAAACTTGAGTTTGGAATCTGAGATGCAGGGAAAACCGTTGTCTTTGATTAAAGAAGCGAGATGATTTACAGCCCTCTGCACACCTTCATGCTCTCTAAAACCCATAGCCAATAAAGAGTACAAAGTGGTGGGGGCATCACAAATCATCCAAGTCTCTTCACCTTTTCCAGTGCCTCCAAAGTGGGTGGGTATAAGAATCTCTATTTGAAAAGCTCCCTCACTTGATTGATGAGATAACACTTTTTCAATCACTTCATTCATTTCTAAATCATCAGTTTTGAGACCAAAATCAGCCAGAGTAGATAGTTTGTAGAGAGGATGTTTGGCATCGTTATGACGCTTTAAAGGATAGGAAGGCCATTTTTTTAACTCAGCAATCAAATCCCTGATCTGAGGATTGCTTAACATTGCTTTCTTTGCCTCTTTTACCTCAGAATTCTCTTCTTCTTTTTCAAGCAAATCTTTTAAAGTGTTGTACCTCACCCAGGGCTCTCCTTCCAAAAGCCAGCCTATTGGGTCTGAGTTCAGATGAGATTTCCAACTCATTTCCACCATCTCTTTAAAACCCTCAAAGCCTTTAAGGTTATCCATTTTGAGGGCTTTTTCTTCTCCTCAATATCGATTCACATCTTTGAATTAAAAGTGTTTTCCAGCTTCCATCTTCCCTTTCCATTTGGCTTTGATATGACCAAATCTATAGCTCTCTTCATCCTCTCATCCTTTTTTCCAAGCTTAGTCAAGGTATCCAAGACCTCCAATGCATCTGATTGATAGAAGAGAGGAAAACCAAATCTCTTCCATCCAAACTTTGCCTTTCTCTCACCTTTCTCATCCCTCAGATACATGAAAATCTCATTCTCAAGATAGATTTCTATTTCTTTTTTGATTATCTCTCTCACATCTCTTCTCCTTTTCTTCTCTGGAATCATTGAAAAGGCTATGAGGGGCTTTACTCCCCCCATGTAGCAGTTTTTTGGAAAAACCTTTTCTCTATCGATAGGATAGGCTCTGCAGGACCATCCATCCTCATGATTTTCAATCAAAAATTCAAGGGTTCTTTGCGTTCTCTCATCTTGAAGGTATCCAAAGTGAATCAGAGTCCTCAAAAGGTTTCCAGTGAGACATGCCCCATCCTTGAGTTTGCTCTTTCTTCCTCTCTCGGTTTTTATCATTTTGCCGCTGAAGTGCCCGCTCTCGTACTGGTAATTTTTGAACACAAACTCAATAGCTCTTCTTATTTTCTCACATGAAGATGCCCCAAGCTCTGAGAGGATTAAGAGTTGATGATAGGTTGCCCTGTACTTGGGAATGTATGGATTTAAAGATACCCAGAAACCGTGGGGATTTTGATTTTCAAGTATCACCTTAACTAGGTGAGAATTCATTATCTCCTCTCTTGCGTTTTTGACTTCAGGGCTATCTTCGGGTTTCTCAAAAATATCCCTTAAAGTCCAGTATCTAACAGAGGGATTCTCTTCTTCCAAAAGCCATTCTATGACGTCTGAGTTGATCTGGATTTTCATCTAAACTGCAAAGATTTTAATTCTATTTAAGATTTTCCCATTTCTCTCTCAGAATTCCCATGATAATGGTGTCATAGAACCTTCCATCCCCAAAGAAGTCCTCTCTCAAAACACCCTCTTTTACAAAGCCACACTTCTCATAACACCTTTGAGCCCTCTCGTTGAAGTCATAAACCCGAAGGTGGACTCTGTGAAGATTCATCTCAGAAAATGCAAGCTTTAGGAGAGTCCTTATTGCGTCAGTTCCAAAGCCTTTGTTCTGAAAATCCCTCTCACCTATCATTATTCCAAGCTCTGAGTTTCTGTCTTTCCAGTTGATGTTATGAAGCCCACAGTTTCCAACGTGTTTTCCATCGTGAGTCTGAATTGCAAATATCTTGTTGTGTTCGTCCTCCCTCATCTGATTTTCAAACCACTTCTCTTCCTGAGTTTTGGAGATGGGATAGACTAACCTTAAATACCTTGTAACTTCTCTGTCGTTTATCCATCTCCAGCACCTATCAAGGTCTTCTCTCTCGAGAGCCCTCAAAATGACTTTTTCTCCCTTTATCATGAGATCAACTCCACTGCAAACCCAGTGCACCTGCGGCAAACCCCGCAGGAACGTTAAAGGTTCTT
>JBHIDS010000169.1:0-4953 GCA_046760205.1 Candidatus Methanofastidiosia archaeon | reverse complement strand
GGAAAACCATTGAAAAGCATTTTGCACTCTCGTGCCGACATTCCCATCTACCTGGCGGCTATTGGACCAAAAAATGTACAACTTGCAGCTGAAATCGCTGATGGCTGGCTGCCAATTTTCTTCTCGCCACGCCATTACGACGAAGTATACAAAGAACGGATTGAGGCTGGTTTTGCCAAAGCTGGGAATGGCAAGAGCCTCGACAATTTCGATATTGCTCCCTTGGTGGGTGTCGTGATTGGTTCGGATGTGGATGCTTGCCGGAATATGCTCAAACCGATGCTTTCCCTCTACATTGGGGGCATGGGCGCTCGAGGTAAGAATTTCTACCATGGCTTAGCGTGTCGTTACGGTTATGAGAAAGCTGCCAACAAAATTCAAGACCTCTACCTCGATGGCAAGAAACGTGAAGCAACGACTGTCGTTCCCGATGAGTTGGTTGACGACGTTGCCCTTTGTGGTCCCAAAGAGCGCATCAAAGAGCGACTGAATTTGTGGAAGAACAGTCCTATCACAACGCTGAATATGATCACCTTCAATATTCAAGCACTACGGGTAATGGTGGAGTTGGTCTTGTAAGACGTAAAAAGCAAAGGCTTATAAAGATTGCATAAAGTCTATATATTATAATTATAAAAACCAAAGGAGGTGAGAATAGTGAGCTTCTGTCAATCATGCACCATGCCTCTGGACTCCCCTGATGCCAAAGGTCCCTCAGATATCTATTGCAAGTATTGTACCGATGAAGAAGGAAATCTCAAGCCCAGAGAGGAGATCAAGAAAGGGATCGCTTCATGGCTTAAGAGCTTGCAGGAAGGGATCACAGATGACCAGGCGCTGAAGCGGGCTGAGCATTTCATGCAGGCGATGCCTGCATGGGCTGAGGATTGAGTCACAACTCTGGTAGTTAGATTGCATAAAATTGTATAGACAAAGGGATGACTGTAATGCTAACAAAAATCAAAGATCCACAACCCCCACGTGGACTGGCAAGAATCTTTTATCGCCTGCCCATCTGGCTCTTTCGCACCCGGCTTAGCTGGCTTTTGGGAGAGAGATTTTTGCTGCTCACTCACATAGGAAGAAATAGCGGGCTACCCCGCAAAGCTGTGTTAGAGGTCATTCGTCACGACAAAGAAAGCGACACCTATTTCGTCACCTCAGGTTGGGGTGAGAAATCAGACTGGTATCGCAACATCAAAAAGACGCCAGAAGTTACGATCAATGTAGGGCGAAGGCGCCTGAATGTCGTTGCTGTGCGTCTTGAGAGAAGAGAAGCTGAGCGCGAACTGCTGGACTACGCCAAGCGAAACCCTAAGGTAATCCGAACTCTGGCAAGGCTCATTGGCTACCGCTTGGATGGCACAGAAGAAGATTATCGTGCTTTAGCTAGAAAGTTACCCATCGTTGCCTTCCGCCCCAAATGAGAGATTCATGATGAAAAAACATAATTTTTAAACATCCATCTCAACTTTCTATGCCAAATCATGTTCTTTGCATTTGAAAGAAACTCTAAAGCTATAAAGCCTATATAAACAAAAATTATCTCCTCCCTCACAGAGGGAAATAGGAACTGGACAAGCCATAGAGTGAAGAGTACCAAGGCGTTGTGCCACTTGAATCTCATCTTTAAAAGATAGATGTATCCAAGGATGGACTGGATCATGGTGAGTAGAATCTCTGTTCTGTGAAACTCGTCAAAGGGTATCAGAGCTATGCCTTTCAAGCTTAAACAGTAAACTATGGGAATCATTCCAACAAGTACCGTCCATTGGTTGATGTTTGAGGAGATCATGTTCATTAAAGCCATGGAAGAGAGTCTAATGGTCTGAGCCCAGTAGAAGGCAGAGACCTTCTCAGGAAACTCTGATAGAAAAGGTGCAACCCACTGAATGAAGATGAAGGTGGAGATTCCAAAGGTTAGAGCAAGGGCTTTCATACTCTCCAAAAAAGGCTCAGCAACGAAGTAAAGTATTACTCCACCTACTAAAAAACCTAAGAGAACGAAAACCTTCCTCCACTTCATCTCGTACCTCATCACTCTCTTTGGAATCGAGTGTAGCATCTCTGTCTCGTCCTCTTTTTTGGGAGGAAGCTTTCTCAAGACCCAGAGATAGAGGATGTAGAAAGAGATTAAAATGGCAGAGTCGTAGAGAGTTAAAGTGGCTTTGAAGTAGATCAAAAAGAAGTATGCAGTAGGCACCATCAATCCCAAAACCTCGATACAGTGTTCATCATCGAGAACTATTTCTCTCAAAAACTCTCCATTTTTTCTTCTATTGAAGTAAGAGGCAGTGAAGAATATGAGAGTCCATCCCAAGCCCACAAGGAGCCTCAAAGAACCTGTGAAGTTTGCAGTCATGTTTGGAATATCCCGATTCCATGCAAGCACAGCCTCCACTGCAAACTCAGGAAGAGTTTGTAACCAAGCAAGAAGGGCAAGAGCCATTCCCTGAGAAATGATGAATTGGGCAACCTCTGCAGCCCATGCTATGATTAGGGCAGAGCCCAGGAGGGTGGGAAAGGTCCATGCTGCAGAAGAGACACCAGAGGAAGAGAGTAAGGGAGGTATGAATTTGAACCAGAGTTTGGTGCCTAAGATACTCAAAACGACAACCCCTATTAGCAGAATGGGAACTAGCTCCATGGCATCAATTTGATTTGCTTTTTTAAAGGTTTGGTCTTTACAATTTAGATCAATCTTGAGAACAGTTTGAGACAATAGTCCAATCTCTCCCTTGCAAACTCTTTTTCATCTTTTGATAAAAAGGATACTATCTCAGGAATCAACTTAGCATACTTCTCTCTCAAGGTGATGTATCTCTCATAAAGAGTGTAGATCTCTCTGGGATATGGGTCTCCTTCCTCCCAGATTCTCTCGAGATTTCTTATGATATCTTCCAACTCGTACAGAATGTCTCTCCAAAAGGTTCTCAAAAATTGACCATCCTCCAGATCTAAAGGTTCAGACTTTAAAGATACATCGGGATAAGGCTCAACCTCCTCAGGGGGGATTGGTTCAGGAGATATTTTTATTAAAAAATTGTAGAGTTTGAAAGAGAGTATAGCTCCAAGAGCAAACTTTAAAAGAGAACTCTCAAAGCTCACCTCTCTCTTCCAGAACCTCAAAACGTATGGAATGAAAAATAAAAAGGGGAGATAGGTTTTTGAATCAATATTCATACTCTCCTTCAAGTCCATTCCAAAAAAAAATGAGAAGAGAAAGGAGTAGATTATCCAGATTGAAAGGAGAGAGAGAACTCCAATTACGAGGAACAAGATTAAAAATCCATCAAAGAGGTGGCTTTCAGGATACTTAAGATAAGAAATCTTCAAGACAAATCCCAAAGAGACTCCAGAGAGGAAAACATAGGCAAAACTTTTCAGATTTTTCATGGGAGGCAGGTTCAAGTTTTTCATGGATTCACTTTTAAGGAATTAGATTTTTTCAAGCCTCGGGGGGGATTTGAACCCCCGATTTACTGATTACAAGTCAGTCGCTTTAAACCGCTAAGCCACCGAGGCTTTAATCGTATATAAAACCTATCTTTTAGTCTTTATGGTTCCCTCGACGTGGACATCCCTTCCCATTTGAATCGCTGTTACGTACTCTACAGTCTTTACAATTCTCGAGCCTTCAAGAAGTTCCACAGTTCTTCCAGCTGTAACCTTTTGAACTACAGATTCTTCTCCCACTATCACATCGTTGTCACAAACTATGACATCTGCAACACAGTTTCTCCCAAGTTTGACCTTTCCCTTTGAGTAAACTTCTCCTGTGATCTCACAGCCATCTCCGAATTCAAGAGTTCCCTCCACATCTATTCTGTCCTCGAGTACATTTCTCTCCCCAATGAAGACATCTCCAAGACCTTTTATAGGACCCTTGAGCTTACAATCGAAACCTGTCTTTATGAGCCTTCCTGTTATCGTTCCCTTGACAACGTTTTCGTTTCCGAGGTTCACGCCTTCTCCAGCATCTATCTCCCCCACAACACTAACTCCATCTCCCAGATCAACAGACTTATCAGTCTTCAAACCTCCAGTTAAACTGAGACCTTCAGAAATCTTTATGTCATCCTCCTTTGAGACTATGGCAAAGAGCTTCATCTGTATCTCCTCTTTCTTGGCAGTGAGATTATGGATGAGCTTTTCAATTTCTAGGTTTTTCTCCTCAATGTTTTGTTTGAGTTTTCTCTCCCTCTTCTCGAAATCCTCTTTCTCTCTTGAAAGATTTTCGAGCTTTGAAAGTAGAAGTTTGTTCTCTTTGGAGAGTCTCTCTGACATCCCCTTTAACTCCTCGAACTCGGAAAGTTGTTTTTCGTACTTGATGATCTTGTCGTTTCTCATCTCGATTTCAGCCTGCATCTCGTGGAGCTGATTCTTTAGAGCTTCTATTATCTGGTCCTTTTTTCCACCTAAAAGTCCCATTCTTCGACCTCCTTACCCAATTGGATTTTAGATTTATATACCTTTAGCCTCCAAGTTTTTAAAGCTTTGGTTTTAAACTTTATCTCTTCTTCCACTCATCCAAATCTCGAAAAACTCTCTTACGGTCAAAAACCTTATGTTTTTGTGTTTTAAATACTTAAAAAGTTCTTCAAGATTCCTCAAGGTGTATTCACCTGAAGGTTTTGAATAGGATTCATGTCCTGAAACCTCAAGTTCTACAAACTCCCAAGAGTGAACTCCAATGACCACTACCTTCAATGCCCTGTATTTCTGAGATTCTAAAACATATTTATAGGCATCTATAAAGGATTTGTCATAGATTGCAGATGGATAGAAGTACTCAGGTGTATGGGAAAGGGGAATTCTCAAGATATTCATCTCTCCTTTTATCAACCAGTTCTTCTCTGATGGATGGTATGGATAGGAAACATCTTCGTGAGCAGAGGCTTCCACTTTAAAACCCAATTCCTCCAAAATGTTTAAGAGCTCTGTGTCTGCAGA
>JBHIDS010000168.1:0-5030 GCA_046760205.1 Candidatus Methanofastidiosia archaeon | reverse complement strand
GGACATCCTTTCAAAGGTTGGAAAAAGGGTTTGTCTTCTTGGTGTTCCTCCCACATATCCTCCAAAGCCTCTAAGAGGAAATCTCGTCTCTTGTTTCATCACCCCAGATTCTCAAAGAGAATTCACCTATCCTCCAGTATTGAAAGAAGAGATTGAGAAACTCGTTGGGGATTATATGTTCGACGTGGTTTTTCGAAGTGATGAGAAGGACGAAATTTTAAAAGAGCTCTATGAGATGACTCAAAAGAGATTTAAAGTTCTAAAATACCTCATAAAAGAGAAAGAATGGGATTTATTTTTCTTCGTGGAGATTGGAACAGACAGAGTACACCATGCCTTTTGGAAATTCTATGATGAAAAACACCATCTTCACATCCCAAATAATAAGTACAAGAATGTCATAAGAGGGTACTACAAATACATAGATGAAAAAATTGGAGAGATTCTGGATTTGGATAAAGACATGGTGGTGATGGTGGTTTCAGACCATGGAGCAAAGAGAATGAAGGGATGTTTTTGCATAAACGAGTGGTTGATAAGAGAGGGCTATCTGTGTTTGAAGAAAAGACCTAAGGATATAATCTCACTTGAGAGGGCTCAGGTGGACTGGAGCCGCACAAAGGCATGGGGATGGGGAGGTTACTATGCAAGAATCTTTTTTAATCTCGAAGGTAGAGAGGAAGAAGGTATTGTAAAACCACAAGAGTACGAGGCTTTGCGGGAGGAGTTGATTTCAAAGCTTAAGAGAATAAAAACACCAGAGGGCAGGACGATGAAAAACAAGATCTTCAAGCCTGAGGAGATCTATCCAAAAGTCAGGGGGGATCCCCCCGACCTGATGGTTTACTTTGATGAACTTTCCTTTCGAAGTGCAGGGACTTTGGGACATGGCACTCTATATCTCAAGGAAAATGACACAGGACCTGACGATGCTGTGCACTCAGAGCATGGGATATTCATCTTTTATGATCCAAGAAAAGATGTTGGAAGGAGAATCGAAGATTTGGATATCTTGGACATAGCTCCCACAATTCTAAATCTTTTTGGATTACCAATTCCAAAATGTATGAAGGGAAAGATATTGAGGTTTTGAAATGAGTTTTGTTTTATGGTTGACTGGAAATCCAGCATCTGGAAAGACCACGATTGCAAAGAATTTAGAGAAAATCTTGAGAAAGAGAGGTCTTAGAGTAGAAGTTTTTGACG
The DNA here is from genome assembly GCA_046760205.1 of Candidatus Methanofastidiosia archaeon. Taxonomy (GTDB): domain Archaea; phylum Methanobacteriota_B; class Thermococci; order Methanofastidiosales; family SZ-28-30; genus JBHIDS01. The sequence continues at coordinate 3,824 of JBHIDS010000168.1, read as the reverse complement.
GGGATGAGGTGAGAAGAAATCTGAGCTCTGATCTTGGATTTTCCAAGAAAGATAGAGAAAGGCATGCAAAGAGAGTGACCTACATCGCAAAGCTCTTGTCCAGAAACGAGGTTTGTGTCATCGTTGCCCTCATATCCCCCTATCGAAGTTTCAGAGAGTATGCCAGAAGCCAGATTGAGAATTTTTTAGAGGTCTATGTGAAGTGCCCAATAGATGTTTGTATCGAAAGGGACCCAAAAGGTCTTTTTGAGAAAGCTTTGAGGGGAGAGATCAAAGATCTTACAGGTTTGCAAGAACCCTATGAGGAACCTTTGAATCCTGAGATAGTCATTCGAACAGATATGGAAGCTCCAGATGAAAGTGTTTCAAAGATTTTGAAAAAGCTGGAGCAGTTGGGATACTTGAAATCAAACTAATTCTTTTAGAACCTTTTTGAGATAACTCAAAACCGCAAGTCTCGTTGCCTTTCTGTCTTTTCCTGCGAATATCACCACTATCTGTCCTTCTTTGAAAACATCTTTTCTTAAAAAGTAAACGCCAACATAGCTTTTGCGTATCTCTTCAAGTTCATCTTCTGTAAGAATCCTTTTCACTATCTCCCCCACGCCTCTCGCATCAGGTCCTCCCAAAATTATGAGGTAATCTTCCTCCCACCATCTTCCGAGAGGTTCAGAGAATTCAAAGTCGAAATCCTCAAGCTTCTTTTCTATAAAACTCCTTGATTCTTCAAGATCAATCTCATTGGATATTATGAAAAAATTTGGGAGCAACTTCTTTAACCTCTTTTTAAAGAACTCTGACTCCACATACCCAATTCTTTTTGAAAAGATGAATCCCTCTCTATCGATTATGAAAAACGTTGGAATTCCAGAGACCTCGTAGAGTTTCTTTACCTCCTCTTTCCCATCCAAAAGAACTATCCATTCAATTTCATTTTTCTCCGCATGCTCTTTTACCTTGGACTTACTCTCCCTAACATCTATTGAGAGAATCACCAAACCATACTTTTCATATATATCATGAACATCTTTAAGTTCAGGAAGAGCCTTTCTGCACCAAGAGCACCAGGTGGCTGTAAAGTCAAGGAGCACCATCTTCCCTCTAAAGTCGCTCAAACTGAAAGAATTTCCATAGATGTCCTCCAAGGTAAAGTCTGGGGCAGGTTGTCCCACTCTCTGGGACGAGATGCTTGGAACTGTTAGAATCAAGAGTGCAAGGATCGAGAATTTCTTGAAGCTCATCTCGACATCCTTTTGTGGATGATATTTAAGGTTTTGGGTTTTTTTGCTTTGGAACTATTTAGCTAAAAATAATCCCACTTAAATTTTACCAAAAACTTTTTATAGAATGTTTTTATACAAATCAATAAACAATAAAAGGTAACAAGAATGATAGAGGAGGATTCAAGATGACAGATGACATTTATGAGCAGCTTGCGAACACATTGGACAGCCTTCCCAACGGTTTTCCAAAAACACCATCAAGTATCGAGATATTACTTCTTAAAAAGATATTCTCGCCAGAGGAGGCATGGTTAGCCGCTCGACTGAGTGGTGATATGGAATCGATTGATGTGATAGCTAAACGGACTGGACTTTCTGTTGAAGAAACCACAAATAAGTTAAAAGAAATGTCAAGACGGGGGCTGATATGGGGCAGTATGAAAAGTGGAAAGGTTAGGTTGGCTCCATTCATAGTCGGAATCTATGAAGCACAGTTAGACAATATGGATCATGAGCTTGCTCACATCTTCGAGGATTATTTGGATGAAGGAGGAGCAGAGCTTATGAGGCTACAACCTGCATTACATCGTGTTGTCCCTGCACAAAGCGCGGTGAAGAATGAGTGGATTCTTCCCTACGATGATGTTAGGGCAGTTCTCCTTGCTTCTAAGAGCTTCCGTGTCCGTGATTGCATCTGTCGATTGCAGCAGGACCACGTCGGTCGAAAATGTGGTTTTCCATTGCTGACATGCCTTAGATTCTCTGCACGTGAGAGACCTTCCAGCCCATATGACATTTCCCAGGAAAAGGCGCTTGCCATCCTTGATGAGACTGAGAAAATAGGTCTGGTTCATACGGTAAGCAACATAGCAGAGGGAATAGGCTACATCTGCAACTGTTGTGGTTGTTGTTGTGGCATACTTCGGGGAATCACTGACTGGGGCATCGAGAATTCGGTAGCCAAAGCTAACTACTACTCCGTCATTGATCCTGATGAATGCACAGGATGTGGAGTATGCATAAAACGATGCCAGGTACATGCGATCTCCGAAGAGGAGGGGGTAGCTGTTGTGGATAAGGAACGATGTATTGGTTGTGGGTTGTGTGTCACAGGATGTCCTGAAGATGCAGTAAAGCTCCAACGAAAGCCTGACGTTGAAATCGTCGATCCACCTGCAGACTATGCGATTTGGGAGCATGAGCGCCTGCTCAACAGAGATTTGATTGAGTAACTGTTAGCCAAGTTAGTGCATCACAATATCCTCAAAAACAGTTTTTTGGAATTTCTGTGAGTTTTTGAAGATTCTGGTGCATGCTTTATTGACCATTAGGGAGCGAACCATGACTTATGTCAATCCCTATTCTTTTTCTCTTCCAGGAAAAATATCTCTCTCTTTTCAAAGGATTTCTCTACCAAATCCTCAATATCAAGTCTTTCCTCTATCTCCTCAAATTTCTTCAGCTGGGTATTTATGGAAGGGTACTTTGGTGTGACAGAGCAACATATGGCTCTCCTCACAGAGATTTCATAGGTGGATATATCTTTTCCCCATCTCTCAATGTCTATCTTGTCAAGCCCAATCAAAGGTCTTAATATTGGCATTTTTAAAGCTTTTTCTGTGACATAGATGTTTTGGAGAGTCTGAGATGCCACCTGTCCAAGATTCTCGCCACTAACCAGAGCCACAGCACCCTCTTTCAGAGCTATTTTGAAGGCAACCCTAAACATCATTCTCCTGCAAAAGATGCATGTGAACTTTCTTCCCCTCTTTCCGCAAACCTTCAAGAACTCCACAGTGTTCTGTCCGTGAGGAGTTATGTAGGTTTTTATAGGTTTTTTGAGAATCTCTGACAGCTTTTTGATGGTGTCTAGGACTCTCTTCATCGTTACATCATCTGAGAATGGGTAGTTGTTGCAGTAGTGAGCTATGACCTCAAACCTTTTTGAAACTATGAAACTAGCTACAGGACTGTCTATGCCACCTGAGTTTAGGGCTATGACCTTTTGCATATCATCAATTTCTTTGAAGGTTTAAATAATTTTCCAAAACCTTTTAAATACCTTTAAGTATGAGAGCTATGAGATTTCTCTCAAATGCCTGGAGTGCAGAACTCAAGATTTCTGAAGAGAAGGTGTTGGAAAGTTTTTATAATGCTCTGAGAGAGCTTGGAATAGAACCCAAGATATTCACAGAGGGAACTGCCTTTGGATTTTTGATAAAGGAGTTTAGGCTTGAGAATGGAAAGATTTTGGTTTATTCTTACAGTGGGAAAACTGTAATAGAGATTGGGCTTTCTGGAGAGGAGCTCAAAAAGATTGCAAGAAAATTCGTTGAAAAGCTCGAAAGAAAGCCTTATGGAATGCTCGATTTTTCAGAGAAGAAAAAATGGGAGTATTTGCTCCGTTAGGAAATGAGAGTTCTTAAATGAATAGAAATCTTTAAATAATTCAAAGCACAAATATTCTTTACATGAAATTACGAGCTTTCGCTACTCTCATGATAGCTTTCATGGTCTCAGCCTGTCTCTCCCAGCTAACACAAGAGGAAAAATACGCTGATGAAATAGGCATGCAGGATGGTCATGCCAAGGATGTTTTTC
>JBHIDS010000167.1:0-5060 GCA_046760205.1 Candidatus Methanofastidiosia archaeon | reverse complement strand
GGAATCTTTGCATTTTTTTCAATGATACTCCTTATCTTCTGCATTTATCATCTCCTAAAGGATTCTTTTCCTGAAAAAATCTTTGAAATATCAGTAATTTTAGGATTTTTGTTCTTATTCCTATTTTTCTATGGGTTATCTTCCGAAATGAATCAGAGGGAGTTAGCCCTTATACTCTCCCTTTTGAGTGTTTTTTTCACAATGTCTCTTGCATTCTATTACAAAAATTTCCTTCCAAAAAGGTTTGTCAAAAAGAGAGGTCCTTTATGAAGACAAGAAGAGATTTTTTAAAGATTTTGGGAATTGGATTTTTTTCTTCCACCCTCTACACGATTCTCAAAACCTTTTTTCCCAAAAGCAATTCTTCAGGAAAAAAGGGGGAGAGGATTTTTAAATATGTCAAGGGAGAGAAAAAGGGAAAGCCCTTGAGAGTCACAGACTTTAGAGTTGGGGAGGCAAAAAAGGTTTACTTTCAAGGAAATCTTGCAATTGTTATTAGGCTTGAGGAGGAAAAGATTAAAGATAAAAATGGAACACAAAGTGGTTTTGTTGCATACTCCGGAATTTGTACCCATCTCTGTTGTGTTCCCTTCTGGGATAAAAACCTTGATGCAATATTCTGCCCTTGTCATGATGGAATGTATTCTCCCTATGAGAGTGGGAAGGTTTTGCAAGGACCTCCTCCAAGACCTCTTCCAAAAATTCCAGTAAAGATCAGAGATGATGGAATTATCCTTGGAGAAATGCCAAAAGAGAAATTGGGATGTTGAAATGAAAAAATTTTTTGAGGAAAGATTTGATTTGAAATATATTAGAGAAAAGGCAAAAGCTATTGATTACAACATAATGAGAACCTTTCCAAAAAGCCATACTGAGGATTACAGACATAGGGCTGTATGGCTCTGGTATCCCTTCTATGCCTTGGGAGGAGTGACAATTGTATGTTTTTTAATTCTCCTCATCACTGGAATAATTCTGACCTTTTACTACATTCCCTCTGTTCAGGGAGAACCTTCTGAAGCCTATGAAAGTGTTAACTACATAATGACAGAAGTTCCCTTTGGCTACATAATTAGGGCTGTTCATCACTGGGCAGCCCATTTAATGATTGCATCAGCTTTCCTCCACATGCTTCGGGTTTACTTCACAAAGGCATACACAAAGCCGAGGGAGATTAACTGGGTCTTGGGATTGAACATGCTTTTAATTACGTTGTTTTTGGGGTATACTGGTTATATTTTGCCTTGGGATCAACTCTCATATTGGGCTGGAAAGATTGGACAGGAGATTTTGCTATCAGTTCCAATTTTTGGAGAAATTTTCTCAAACCTTTTTTATGGGGGAATTGATATGTCTCAAAAAACTCTCTCAAGATTCTATGCCCTCCACATATACCTTCTTCCCATGCTTTTGACAGTGTTAATCCTTGTTCACTGTGTCATTGTATGGTTACAGGGTATAGCTGAACCCCATTGAGGTGAGAGGATGAAAGAAAGATTTGGAATACCTTTGTCTCATGAACTCTTGAGGGATTCTATAGTTACCATGATAGTTGTGACGATTTTGTTGTTTTTGTCAGCCCTTGTTCCCCCTCCCTTAAACCAACCTGCAGACCCCCTCACTACCCCTCGCCATCTCCTTCCAGATTGGTACTTTTTATGGATTTATGGTTTTATTAAGATTGCTCCAAAAATAGAAATCTTTGGAAAAATTCTAATTTCTGCAAAAACTTTGGGGATTATAGTTCCAATTCTTTTTGTTTTGTTTTTGTTTCTTTTACCTTTCATAGACAAGGGAAAGGCTAAAAGACCAGTTTCATCACCTTTTCATGCATCTTTAGGAGTTTTTACAGTGATGTTACTTTTTTCCCTTTCAGTGTATTCTGCAAAGGAAAGAATTTTTGAAGCTTTTGGAGTTAGCGATTTGATTTTGAGGGTTTTTGTTGTAATGTTTCCCTTTTTATCAGGTTATCTATGCTATTTCTTGTTGATTTACCAAAGAGGGGGTTTTCAGTGGAAGTTGAACAAGAGGTATTATAGAAAAAGAAAAAAGTAAAGCAATTTAGATTAATTTTAAATCATCCATTTCAATATCAATAAAGTATGCAGCATGATTTTATACATAAATCAAGCACTTGGTTTAATAGATAATATGTGCGAAATCCTCCACAATTCAATTTATTTCGGATAATGGCTGGCAGGTATCTGAAGTTCTGAGCCCGAAGGGAGCAAATTTGGGCGAAGGCGCGAAGCACCACAGAGTGCTCGTCGTGATTTTCTCTATGATGATTGTGTTTCATTATTCTTTCATCTCTTTTAGAATTTTCTCAAATAATGGTTTAATGGGTGGAATTTCTTTTTTAATGACTTCCCATACAATTTCAAGATCAACACCATGATATTCGTGAATAAGCTTATCTCTCATCCCAGCAATGTATTTCCATGGAATATCAGCGTATTTCGTTCTGATATCATTTGGAATCTTTTTTGCTGCCTCACCCATTACTTCTAAACTTCTTATAACAGCATTCAGTGTTTTTCTATCATCTATAAAGTCTTCAAACTCCATTCCTGCTGTAAAATCTTCAATTTCTTGAATGGAGTTTAGAATGTCTTCAATGTAATCTCGATATGTTCTTTTCATACGACCACAATCTCTTTGACTATGTATTTTCCTATATGTGGTTTTAATGCCTTTTTAGATACAAGATCAACCTTAATTCCTATTAAATTGCTCAGATATTCTTCTAATTCGAGAAACTTAAAAAAACCTATAGGTTTTTCAAAATCTATTAAAACATCTAAATCGCTTCCTTCTTCAGCCTCGCCTCTTAGATAAGACCCAAATATGCCAATCTCTTTTACCCCATATTTCTTTTTTAGTTCCCTTTCGTGATTTTTTATGATTTCTTTTATTTCCTTAAGCGATTTTTTCATATTAAACACACCCTATCTCTCTTGTTTGGTATTGTTATATTTAAACCTTTCTAATAAGCGGCGAGCATTTCACTTAGCGTTTCCAGCATAAAAGAAGTTTTTGCCGAAGGTAAAAATTTGGGTGAGTGCCGTTAGGCAGGAACCCTTTATGCTGTATTAAGAGAAGTTCCGCTATCATAATTAATCAGGCTCATGTTCTGGATTTATTATAAGTGCATCCAAATCTCTTATAGTTGCGTAGGGTACATAACCTTTGGCTTTTGCCTTTGAATAAAAATCGTCAATCAAATTCTGGTTGGTAACATAGTCTATCACCAGCACAAGTTTACCCGCCTGTTTAAAAGCATCGAGATTAGCAATAACCCTGGAAGTATATAAGGATAGCTGGGGAGTGTTGCCATCATACCACGTATCTTCCTTACCAATACCGCTTACTGCTTGTAAATAACCTGAATGAGAAGAGAGAGCCTCCCCATTTTGGGGGAAGATTCCGAAGTTTGTTTTACCTCTGGTCATGCGGGCATAGTCTGCAATGGATATCACAAAGTCAACCATCTCCTGTTCTGCTGTCTCTCTGTTCAGTCCGCTCTCACCACCTGGTCCCCAGTATTCGTAGGCATCAATAATATCCAGATAAACACCATCAAAACCCGCATCAATAACTTTATCAAGATAACTTGTTGAAGAGCCGTAAATGATGGATTGCCAGTCCTTCTCCCAGTATTTCACCTTATAGTTCCCAGACCACTCTGGATTTGAAGGTCCGAGCCATGAAGGAGCGCCAGGGTCAGGATTGCCGTCATTATTTGCATCCCAGCTATCGTTCCAGTACCATCTATATTTTTCTGCCTCCCCGACACTTATATATGCCAGAACAAGTTTGGATCCTCCGGGGCTGTTCTTGAGTGCGTCAATTTGTTCGACTGTAAATCTATTTTCATCGCTTCCATCTTGGGAATAGTCAATTATGACCAGATCAAATTTTGTGTTCCCTATTGCACTCAGATCTATGTTCTGCAGTTGATATACAAAATCATTTACAGAGTTCCAAGAAAGAGAGAATACGGGAGAGGCGATAATCCATATATCTAGATTACCAGATCTATCTGACTCAAACGCAATTTTAGTCCCATCAGGTGAGAATGATGGTGCACCATCATATGTCGGGTTATTGGTGACTCTTATAGGTTTTCCAGTGCCATCTGCATTGATAATAAAAATCTCAGGCTCTTCTAAACCTGCATAGTTTGATGAGTAGACGACTCTTCTTCCATCAGGACTCCAAGCTGGGTCTGTATCTTCAGCTGGGTCATTTGTTACGTCATATTGATTTGTCCCATCTATATTCATTGTATATATCTCCCAGTTGCCATTGCGATTTGATTGAAAGACAATTTTATCTCCAACCGGTGACCAGTTTGGTTCACAATCATCGGTAGGATTAGTCGTAAGTCGTATTGTCTCACTTGTTACCACATCTATCTTATAAATCTCCCAGTTACCGTCTCTGTCTGATTGAAATACAACCCAATTTCCATCTGGTGAAAATGTTGGTTCCCAGTCCCGTGCGGAGTTATTCGTTAGTTGAACTGGGTTGCTTCCATCGACATTCATAATCCAGATCTCGTCGTTACCGCTACGATCTGAGGAAAAGGCAATACGATTTATAACACCGTTCCACGAACCGCCTGGCATATTTACATTATCAGCCTCAGGCTCATTTGTCAACGGAACAGGATTTTTTTCATTGACATTCATCTTCCAAATGTTTAGATTATCACCATTACCGTTCCTTTTGGAAGAGAATAAGATGTTTTGCCCATTAGGAGAAAAAGCTGGATTTTGATCGTCAAAGGTCGAACTTGATGTTAAGTTGACAGCTGTATCACTCATAAGTGTTGCGGGATTTTTATTACCGCAACCTATAAGCCATATAATGGCCAGTAACAAAGCTATTAATGAAATTACAAATGCTACAACCCATTTCCAAGGTTTCATCACAATTTGTCCTCCTTCTTACTGTACAAAGCGGAATTGTCGCCTAACTCATTCATATCCAACACTGTCGGATATCCTCTCTTTGGATGAGCCTTTCTCCTTACAAATCTTTTTATTCATTCTTTG
>JBHIDS010000166.1:0-5166 GCA_046760205.1 Candidatus Methanofastidiosia archaeon | reverse complement strand
CCAAGAGGTGATAGATTTATTAGTATATTAAGCTATCGTAAATCGGGACATTACCGAAAATTCCTTCAGCCATAGATATTTAGTTTTTCCCTCAACAAGAGATTTAAAGGTATAAAAGCTTTCAGTTCTCTGGGAAAAGTCAATTTCCTCTCCAAGGTATTCACAGTTGTATGTGACAAAGTATCCAAAGGTCCAGGGAAGGTATGCATCAAAATTTCTTGATTTTGCATAGTTGTAGCATGCCTCAATCCACTTTGCATCAAGGTTTTCTTTCCATTGAGGAGAACATAGAAAAGTCAAACCATACCAAGTTTCAGGCAACCACAATTCTTTTTTATGTTCCTGGGAATGGGAAATCTTCAACAATTCATCTGTAAGCTTAAATCCTTTTGCTGAATAAAAATCAATTCCAATTATATCCAAATTCTTCATATCCAAAACTTTCAAAAAGTATTCTCCTCCTCCCTTTGGAATTGAGTCTGCAGTTATGTAGACAATAGTTTTTGTTTTAGAGCTTACCTCTTTTACCACATTCGGAAGATTCTGGGTATGGGAAACCCATTCATCTACATCAAAATCATCTTTGATGTTGAAGTTATGATAAATCAAAAGCTCTGTAACAACAGAGTAGTATTCAGGACTATACCTTTTAACATAAAACCTAATCCTTTCAAGGTGAATTTTTTTAAACTCATTCCAAGATAAAGGATTTTTTGTCAAATAGGATTGGTGTTGAGTATCTGCAAGAAATAACTCAAACCCTCTCTTTCTCAACTCCTCAATGTATAAATCATCAAACTCTTGCTCTCTCTTGTTCCCCAAAACCCATGCATCAAAGGATGCTCCAACTCTAACCAACTTCACCCCAGTTTCTTTGAAAACATCCAAAAACTTTACTGAATACTCAAAAGTCTCAAAAGTTTCTTCTTGGGTTAGGCTGTATTCCAAAAAAACATTGGAGTTTATTCCTATTTTTATTTCTCTCTCCTTTGTAGGCTCGAATTCTTCAATCATTTTATCAAATCTTTCATCTCTACTGGAAACTTCAGCTTTTTGAAAAATGAAAACAAGAATTACAATAAGAAAGATAATTGCAATTCTTTTCTTAGCCCTTTTATCATCAGTATAGCCTTTCCTCTTCACCACAATCAAAATTAGAGAAAGAATTAAAAGAAAAAATATAAAAATTGATAGAACTATGGAAAAGCTGAAGAACAATGCCCAATGACAAGGGTTGAAAAAAATTCTTTTGGAAACAGAAAGGGCTGGAAAGCAGGGACAATGATTAGAAAAAGGCTTGCAATGGCCAATGATTTTTCTCCTTTCATGTTCTTTTTTCTAAGATACAGAAGATATAGGGAGGCAAAAAAATCCCAATGCCATAAATCCAAAATCCAAGACCTGTTTCATCTATCACAAACAAAAAGGCAACAAAAAACAGAAGTATTGAAGTTATAACTTGCAAAACTTCTTGAAATCTATTCATTTTGCTACCTCAAAAACAATGAATATCTCATGTTATTTGAAAAGAATCCCTCTATATAATTTTTTTGAAAATAATATTTGAAGCTTATTTCCAACTGAAATTGAAAATTCAAAAACTGCTGAAAATCGAAAATTTTCATGAATTTTTGGGATTGCCAAAAAGCAAGGTTTTTTGAGCAGATTTGAGTGGGAATTGGCTTTCGATTCTGTAATAATTTTTTTCCAACATCCTCTTAAATGCCAAGACTAATTTTCGATAATTTAGTTCCAAAGCCAATCAATTTCTCAAAAATCCCTTTGAAACAAAGTAAATCTCAGCACTTCTCTTTCTTGAAGCTTTTGGTCTTGAAATCTTAACGTACCTGAATCTCTTCTTAAGTTCTTTTAAAAACTCATCCATCTCCTTCCCAGAAAACAGTTTTACCAAGAAATTTCCCTTGGGTTTTAGGAAAATCTTTGCAAGGGATAGGGCGCATAAACTCAAAAGATAGGAGTTGTGACTGTCCACATCCCAAACGCCAATTATCCTGGGAGAGAGGTCTGAGATAACCACATCAAAGTGAGGTGAGATTTCTCTGATTTCCTTGTGAGTTTCATCGAAATTCACATCCCCTCGTACGAAGTGAAGGTTTTTCTCTGAGAAAGCCTCAATGTCTGAAAGATCAACACCTACCACCAAGCCCTTCTCTCCCACTGTTTCCAAAGCCACCTGCATCCATCCTCCAGGCGCACATCCAAGATCCAAAACCTTATCCCCTCTTCTCATCAAATTGAATTTTCTGTTGAGTTGTAAAAGCTTATAGGATGCTCTGCTTCGATACCCCTCTCTCTTGGCTTTTCTGTAGTAGGAGTCCTTTCTATTGTACATCAAATAAATAAAAAAAATAAAAGATTTAAAGCTTTGGTAGGTTCTCTAGAGCTTGCTTCACCAATTCTGCAGGATAGGCATAGTCCTCCAAAGTGCCAGCATGATAGGCATCGTAGGCTTGCATATCGAAGTGTCCATGACCACTTAGGTTGAGGAGAATCACCTTTTCCTCCCCAGTTTTTTTGCATTTTAATGCCTCATCCACAGCCAGTTTTATGGGATGGGCAGCCTCTGGTGCTGGAACGATTCCCTCAGTCTTACCAAAGAGGGATGCAGCCTCGAAAACCTCGTTTTGATGGTACGCTCTTGCACCTATCACACCCTCATCGTAAAGTAAACATACAAGCGGTGCATCTCCGTGGTACCTAAGACCTCCTGCATGAATCCCTGGAGGGACAAAGTCATGTCCCAAAGTGTACATCTTCAGAAGAGGAGTTAGCATCGCACTGTCTCCAAAGTCATAGGTGTACAGACCTTTTGTGAGGGTTGGACAAGCCTTGGGCTCTACAGCTATCACTTCCAACTCCCTTTTATCTCCCTTGAGCTTGTCCTTGAGGAATGGGAAACTTATTCCAGAGAAGTTGGAGCCACCTCCACAACAGCTAGTCACCAAATCTGGATACTCCTCTATTTTTGCAAGCTGTTCCTTTGCCTCAAGTCCAATTATGGTTTGGTGCATCAAAACATGATTCAAGACAGAGCCAAGGGAATACTTGGTTTCATCGTGGCTTGCAGCATCCTCAATTGCTTCAGAGATTGCAATCCCAAGGCTGCCTGTTGTGTCTGGGTTCTTTTCAAGTATCTTTTTTCCAACTTGAGTTTTTCCATTTGGAGAGGGAATGACCTCTGCCCCCCACATTTGCATCAAACTCTTTCTGTAGGGTTTCTGTTCATAGCTCACTTTAACCATGTAGACTGTGCATTCCAAATCAAAGAGATTTGCTGCAAAGCTCAAGGCAGAGCCCCACTGTCCTGCGCCAGTTTCTGTCGTTACCCTTTCTACCCCTTCTTTTGCGTTGTAGTATGCCTGTGCTACAGCGGTGTTTGGCTTATGGCTCCCTGGAGGAGATACCCCTTCGTACTTATAGTAGATTCTTGCAGGGGTTTTCAGAGCTTTCTCAAGTCTTTCTGCTCTGTAGAGGGGTGTTGGTCTCCAGAGTCTGTAGATCTCCTGAACCTCTTTTGGTATCTCAATGTATCTCTCTCCACTCACCTCTTGTTTTATTAGCTCCATAGGAAAGAGGGGTGCAAGGTCTTGTGGTCCTATAGGTTTTCCTGTTCCTGGGTGCATCGGTGGGCTCAATGGAGCGGGCAAGTCTGGAGCTATGTTGTACCATCTTTTTGGTATCTCTTTCTCATCTAGGGTTGTTTTGATGTTTTTTGCTCTCACTTTTCTCACCTCCGTTTCTTACCATGAAAATGGTAAAAATAAAAATTAAAAGTAAAAATAAAAAAGATGTCATCTAATAACCTCTAAAAAATAAATTTAGAAACGCCACCAAATAAGACTTACGCTGAGAAGAGGGGGACTAAATTCCGATTTCAGAGTTTCCAGTCCAAGGCAACACCTTGAAAGCAAAACATATAAAGCTTTATAAAGTTTTCGGTTGTCGAGGCTTTGGGACAAAAACACCAAAAGCCTTTAAATCCTCAAAAATCGACCAAAATCATATCCAAAAAATCTACAGAATTGAAGGTTTGATTTTGCTGGGTGAATGGAAATTTAAGGGAGGCAAGAAGGGCCTACCTCGAGTATGATGTCGTATAGTTAACATTCCAGCCCTCCCTTTCAGCACCGGTTTTGGATTTTGATATACATATTGGCATGTATTCCCATTTAATTTAGAATTTTTGACTTTATGCTTTAATCCGTCTCATCTCAAATCTTTTTTAGGTAGCACTTGCTAAATGCAAATGGAAAGATTTATAAATGGAATTAGACTTATATAAATAACAGACAAAGGAGGTGATTTAAAGAATGAGTAAGAAAATTTGTAAGGAGAAAGACTCATCAAAAGAGAGGATTTTCGACAGTGTTGGATATGAACAAGTTATACAATATGTCCCCCAATACATGAAAGGAGGATATCATGGCCAAGATTCTTGTTCACGTGACGCACGGTCCGGAACACCCAACGCGTGCAGCCCTCGCCTTTTTGGTGGCCAAAAGTGCCATAAACGCGGGCCACACAGTTACACTGTTTCTGGCCGGTGACGCAGTGCAGTTGATGCGCGACGGTGTGCTCGACAATCTCGTTGGGCTTGGCACCGGCAAACTGCGCGAATCGTACGATGCTATAGTTGCCGGTGGGGGACGGTTCTATCTATCGGGAATGTCCAGCAAGAGTCGGGGCGTAAGCGAAGGCGACTTAAGCGGAAAGCCAGCTGAAATGGCGATGCCGAATGTGCTGATTAGGCTTGCTCTTGAACACGACCGAATGTTCACATATTAAGCAATGTGCACTGGCACATTGTATAACATGGGCTAACCAGATGATACCCAAACTGAATGCTTTGTTGCATTCCGTGTGTCGTCGCCAGGGAAGCATTCTTGTTGTCGCGGAACGCTTCGCTGGCGGATGACGCGGCCAACTTCGGTTAGCCCGATCACGTTAGTCAAAATGATTGGATTCAATGATAGGGGCAACTTGAGGAAATCGCAATAGGCTATGTCAGAAAGGAAGTGTGAAAGTGGCAAAGATTCTGAATGTAAAGAGTTATGAGCATCTGATCCGCTTGGTGCGAGTCGCCAGGAGGTTAGAGGCAGGAGGATACTACAACGCTGCCAAACTCTTCTGGGCAATGGCGTTCTC
>JBHIDS010000165.1:0-5182 GCA_046760205.1 Candidatus Methanofastidiosia archaeon | reverse complement strand
ATTGCCTTTGGAGGAGCTGGACCTTTACATGCGCCCACTTTGGGAAGAGAGCTTTCAACAGATGAGGTTTTGATTCCAAAATCTCCAGGAGTTTTCTCTGCCCTTGGACTTCTCACCACCGATCTCAAGTACGACTTTTCAAAAACCTATCTCAAAAAGCTCAGAGATTTGTCTGAAAAAGAGCTCTCTCTCATATTTTCTGAGCTTGAGGATGAGGTTTTGGAGAGGTTCAAGAGAGAGGGAATCTTTGAGGTTCGCTTCGAGAGGGCAATCGATGTGAGGTACTTTGGACAGTCCTTTGAACTTACGATTCCCTTGAAGGAAATGAGTAAAGATGAGATTGAAAAAAGATTCAAGGAGAGTTATTTTAGAAGTTATGGACATAATCTCAATTCTGAGATAGAGGTTGTGAACTTCAGAGTCTCTGGAATATCTGAGATAGGAAAGTTGGAGTTTAAAAGGTTGAAGTCTGAAACGAAACTGGCAGATGCCTTTAAAGGTGAGAGAGAGATTTATCTTGGAAAGTCTCTGATGGTTCCTGTTTATGAGAGAACGCTTCTATCTCAAAAGACTCAAATAAAAGGTCCAGCAATCCTTGAAGAAGAGGAGTGTACAACCCTTCTTTCGGAGGGACAGAAGGCATTTGTGGATGAGTATCAAAACCTCATAGTGAAGGTGAGATGATGGATGCTGTAACTTTGGAGATTCTAAAGAACGCCTTGAACTCTGTGAGTAGGGAAATGGGTGTAACCCTAAAGAGGTGTGGATTCTCTCCAAACATAAAGGAGAGAAACGATTTTTCCTGTGCTCTCTTCAACGAGAAAGGGGAGATGATCTCCCAGGCAGAGCATCTTCCAGTTCATCTAGGTTCCATGCCTTTCTCTGTTGCTCAGGCTATAAAAGACTTTGAGGAGTTTGAGATGGGAGATGTGATAATTCTAAACGATCCTTATAGGGGAGGCACTCACCTCCCAGACATAACTCTGATCTCACCCCTGTTCTTTTCAAAAAAGTTGGTGGGCTTTGCTGCAAACAGAGCACACCACTCAGATGTTGGAGGAAAGGCTCCAGGAAGCATGGCAGGGGATTCAACAGATATCTTTCAAGAGGGATTGAGAATTCCTCCAACGAAACTCCTTGAAAAGGGAAGAGAGAACTCAGAGCTTTTAAATTTGATCCTCTCAAACACCAGAACTCCCAAAGAGAGAGAAGGGGATCTCAAAGCACAGATTGCCTCAAATAAGGTGGGGGAGAGAAGATTTTATGAGTTGTGTGAGAAGTACTCTTTAAAGATCCTAAAAGAAGCCATGTGTGAACTGATGGACTACTCTGAGAGGAGGATAAGAAGAGAGCTTTCAAAGATTCCAGATGGAGTTTACAGCTTTAGGGACTTTATGGAAAGCGATGGAATTGAGGAGAGGAAATTTAAAATAGAGATTGAGATAACGGCAAAAGGCGGTGATTTGAGCTTTGATTTTTCCAAAACCTCTCCCCAGGCAAAGGGACCTATAAATGCAGTCTTTCCAGTCACGGCTTCTTGCGTTTACTACGTTATAAGATGTATAACAGATCCAGAAATTCCACCAAATGCAGGTCACTACAGACCTCTTGCGATAATTGCGCCAAAAGGGAGCCTTCTGAACCCAATTTTTCCGGCTCCTGTGGCAGGGGGAAACGTTGAAACCTCTCAGAGAATAGTGGATGTTTTGCTTGGGGCACTCTCTGAGGCAATTCCAGATAGGGTGATTGCAGCCTGCTGTGGGTCTATGAATAACGTAAGCATTGGAGGGGTGGATCCAGAAAGAGGAACCTATGCCTACTATGAAACAATTGGGGGTGGCTTTGGGGCAAGACCAGGAAGGGATGGAATAGATGGAGTCCACACCCACATGACCAACACCCAGAACACTCCCATAGAAGCCTTGGAGAGTAATCTTCCAATAAGGATAAGGAGATACGAGATCAGGAGAAACTCTGGAGGTGAGGGAAAATTTAGAGGAGGGTGTGGAATTGTGAGAGAGCTTATGCTTTTAAGAGGAGAGGCAAGGCTCTCAATTCTTGCAGAGAGACACATTACAAAACCCTATGGTCTCTTTGGAGGTGGAGAGGGAAAGAGAGGCAAAGCCTACATTCTCTCCAAGGGAAAAAAGAGAAAGTTAAAGTCCAAGGGAACTTATGATTTAAAAAAAGATGAGATTTTGGTGATAAAGACGGCTGGAGGTGGAGGTTATGGATTACCTTAGAGAGTATGAGAGGAAAACGAGAGCATCCAAGAAGGCATTTGAGAGAGCTTTGAAAGTGATGCCAGGAGGAGTGAGCCACGATTTGAGGTTCTATCCTCCCTATCCAATATACTTGAGAAAGGCTTCTGGCTCGAAGATATGGGACTTGGATTTAAATGAGTACGTCGATTTTTGGATGGGGCACTTCGCCTTGATTCTTGGACACTCTCCAGATTTTCTTGCAAAAGAGCTCGAAGAGCAATTAAAGCTTGGAACCCACTGGGGTACAGTCTCTGAGCTTTCGGTAGAGCTTGCGAATTTAGTTTGTGATTTTGTACCCTGTGCAGAAAAAGTGAGGTTCTGCAACACTGGAACTGAAGCTACCATGTATGCAATAAGGCTTGCAAGAGCCTACAGCGGAAAGAAGACCATCCTGAAGGCAGAAGGTGGGTGGCACGGAGCAAACACAGAACTCACATACGCAATCTCAAAACCTTTTGAGGAGAGAGAATCTCTTGGACTTTTGAAAGAGCTTGAAAGATACTGCAAGACATTTCCATTCAACGACTTAACTACCTTAGATATCATCAAAAAGACGGAAAACCTTGCAGCTTTGATAATTGAACCTGTTCTTGGTGCAAATGGATTCATTCCAGCAAAAAAAGAGTATCTAAAAGCCTTGAGAGAAGAGGCTGAGAGAAGAGAATTCGTTTTGATCTTTGACGAAGTTATCACAGGCTTTAGGTTGGGTCTTGGAGGTGCTCAGGAGTACTACGGCATAAAACCTCACCTCACTACCCTTGGAAAGATCCTTGGAGGAGGACTTCCCATAGGAGCAGTCGCTGGCGAGGAGGAAATTCTCAATCTCGCAAGCCCCATGAGAGAAAAGCATGAAAAGGTAAAGATAGGTGGGGGAACCTTCTCCTGCAACCCATTGAGCATGAGGGCTGGAATAGCTATGTTGAAATACTTGAGAGAAAATAAGAAACTCTTTAAGAGGATAGGAAGCCTTGGAAAAAAACTCAGAGAGAGACTGAATAGAGAATTTCATGAAAAAGATTTTTTGGCAATTTCAACAGGCATAGAATCTCTCTTCCAAATCCATCTGCCTTTCGAGAGATGCATTAGGCTCGAAAGTGCAAGAGATGTTCTGTATCATACAGACACCAATAGAAGAGACTCCGAGTTCAAGGTGAGATTGATAAACAAAGGATTTTATACAATGCATGGAGGAGGGGCAATCTCTGAAGCACATACAAGAAAAGAGCTTGATGAGTTTTTAAAGGCAAGCTTGGAGGCTTTGGGAGAGATTTATAAGTAAACTACTCTTCCTCAAGCTCTCTCAACTGCCTTACAGTTTTCTTGAGCTTTATAAGCTCATCCTTGAGACAAACCAGATTCCAAACTATAGCAGGTTGAGGGTTTTTATGGTAGTTCTCTTTAAAAAAGGATATGGTTTTCTCTATGTACTCAATTGGAGTATTATCTCTCTCCTTTATCCTCTCCTTCATGGATTCTACCATTCTATCCCAATCTTCCATAGATTCTCTAGGCTTTTAAACTTATAAGGCTTGTGCTAGAAAGTCATGCCACCTCTCTCATCTTTTATCTCCTTTACTGCATCGCTCATGTTTTTCAATTTGTGAGAACAGATACTCAAAGCGACTTTCTCTGTTAGGTTTCCAGATAAGTAATTTTTTAGACCTCCAAAACCACAATCTGGGTCTACTATCAAATTTTCCATTCCATATCTTTTTATACCTTTCAAGATGAAATTTTTTATAGCTTTCTTGGTTTCTATGATGGTTTTCCAGTTTCTCTTTCCTTTCTGGATTTCCAAGAGCAGTTCAGGTTCTATGTTGGTTTGAACACTTCCCAATCCCAATTTTTTTTCATACTCTTCAAGCACTCTCTTAGAGTAGTGGTCCAGGTTTTCTGGGATTCCAAAGAATTCATGATCGAGAAAATCTGCCCTCGTCTGCAGCAAGATGTCTACTACTTCTGGATTCAGTTTTCCACACACGTGGATGGAGGATGTAGAATTTCTCAAAGGCGCTAGAACTCTTTCCAATGCCTCCAGCAGAATCTCCCTATCTATTCCGAGATAAGTGGCATATGAAAGGCTGGGTTCATCGATTGTGACGATCCCTGCCCCTCTGTCGTAGGTCCTGGCAATCTCAGAAAGAACCTTTGCAAATTCCAAAATAAAATCTTGAAAGTTTATAGCTTTACAATCTCCTACCTTTGTCACAGAGGCCAAAGTTATCGGACCTGTCAAGGGCATTTTTATTCCTCTGCACTCAGAGCTCTCTATTTGTTCTTTTGCAAAGGAAAGATAATCGAGAGCTGGAATTGTCTTTGATATCTTGAGTTCATCCTCTATGTAGGCTGTGTTTTCTCTTATCACAATACTATCCATATGATTTAGGAACATGAGGTTCATGTCTTCCAACTGTCCATAGCATGGAAAGTCTACCCCTGCATCTATCTGAAGTTCAATAGATCTCCTCATTCCATCAAAAACTTCTCTCTCATCTGCAAAGTTCTCTATTCTTATTGGAAAACTTCCCACAACTGTGGTCGAAAGTGGCTCTGTGCTTTTCATCTTAAACCTCATCTGGATAACAACCTATTAGTATTTATATTTTTTGGTAAAAATATAACTGATAGTTATTCTCAAGAAACAAAGCTTTTTTTGAAATCCCAAAATTTCCCGATTCATTATAATATGTGCGAAATACTTCTGCAGCCTATTTTTATTTCGTATAACGAGTTGGTACATCTGAAGTTTGCAAAAGCATGTGTGAAAAAAATATATTGGCCATCATCATAGAGTACACTACTAGAGAGATACAGTAGCAACAGGTTGTTGTTATCACCTTCTTAATCTCGGTATTAACATCGGCACCCTTTTCTTATAATCTTCATATTCTTTGCCAAATTCTCTAATTAGCTCTTCC
>JBHIDS010000164.1:0-5184 GCA_046760205.1 Candidatus Methanofastidiosia archaeon | reverse complement strand
GAACTTATACTGTACATTACAGAAAAAGGTTCTCTTGCATCTATGTAATCAAAGTATCTCTCTGTTCCAGATTCTTCAGTTGAAAAAAGTTGTGGAATTGTATGAGGAACCTCCAAAAGAATGCTAACATTGTAAGCTCTTCTCACACCTTCATTAACTAGATTTATCTTCAAATCAAAGGAAGCCCCAGGTTCGAGTTCCTCTGGGTATGTCTTAACATTTTCTATCGTAAAAAATATGTCCGACCTGCCAGCTAAGTATTTGGAAGGACCCCAAACGTTCAATTTGATTCCCCATTCAAAGACATCTTCAATGAAAATAACAATATCCTCTACCTCAAATTCCTCCCCAGTGGGCAACCTTTCGTCGTTCAATACCTCATCATCTTTCATAACGAGAAGTGTTGGAAATGGCTTTTCTAAAAGTAGCAGGGTATATGGACCTATTAGGATTTGGTCTCCAAAGTAGAGATTTCCACTGAAGAGAAGCGTGTCCTCAGCAAGAATCCAATATACAAAATTTGAAGTTAACAAAAAGACAATAACAAAAAAAATTTTTTTCACTCCATCATCTCCAAAACCTTTTCTTCAGTTTCATACTCAATATGTATCCTTATCTTCTTCAAATCCTCAATATAACCAAAACAATCTTTTTCCCATCTCAACATTACAAAACCTTTAACACAATTTTTCTCAACCTTTTTTTCTGCAAAAAATTCAAACCCTTCTCCCAAAATTTTCATCTCAAAATCATCAACCTTCAAAATACTTACTTTTTCTGGAAGATTAATTGTAATGTTTATCCTCAACTCAACACTCCATGGAAACTCATCAGTTTCAGAAACCATTTCAGAGATGAGTTTTCCTGGATGATAATCTATAATCCAAACTCCATTTTTCTTATTTGCATACCTTTCAACATCTACTTCTACCTTAGCCTTTACACATCTATCTTCAGCCTTAATTTTGAGAATCTTGAAATTTGCAGGGGATTTAAATAATTTTTGCATTTTTTCTGTAAGAAACTCCTCGATGAATTTTTTTGCAGGATAGAAGTATGAAAAAAACTCTACAATTGTTGCCTTTACTGGAGATGTATATTCATTTTTCAAAAAAATCTTGGCTCTACCATCTTCTTGAACAAAAACATCAATCTTTACCTTCACAAATAACACAGAAACAATTCCTCCGAGGCCTTCTATGTAATCACAAAGCTTTCTACCAATTGGTGTTAACTTGTAAAAACCTTCCTCTGTCGCAACAAAATCCTTCATCTTCCTCAAGTGAAAGGCTAATCTTCCACTATCATCTGTTGTCTCTGACAAGAGTTCTGTATATGTTTTCTCTTTATCCTTTAGCAAAAAAAGGATTTTTAATCTTATTGGGGTTTTAAGAATCTTTAAAATTTGGGAGATTATTTGAATCATTGTGAACATAGCTATTCTTCGAAAAGAGGATATATAAGTCTTTTGTGAAAAAAAATTCTTAGAGATTGCAAAGCAATTTTCGACTGTCCCAAAATGCACAGAAAGACTAAGCCTTTCTGCCACTATCGAAAAGCTTTGCTTTTCGTGCAGCACAGAAATTGTTTTTCAATTTCTGGCTGTATAGGAAATCATAGATTTCCGAATAATCTTCAATTTTCGAGGAAATAGGAGAAGAACAATGGAAAGAGAAGCACAAATATGGAAAATGCTGGGCTGCAGAGAGCTATTTCTCAGCTGTTGAGAGAATATTTGGGGAGAACTTGAGGGCTAGGAGTTTTGAAGGAATGGTTTGAGAGGTAATTAATCATGCAAAAAAATCAAAAGATTTATATGGGGTTGATTCATACAAGTCATTTGGTTTTTAAAAAAATCCTATCGGATACCATCACTGTAAAGGAAGGAGGAACTAAAGAATGGAGTTCAGAAACTATGACCCCAAGAAGGACAAAGAAGCTGTCCATCGCATCTGGCGTGAAATTGGCTGGCTTGAAGAAGGCAAGGAAGAGGCGATGAACCACTTAGTCGCATGTGGTCGTGCACTTGTTGCCGACATCAATGGTGAAGCGGAGTGCTTGGTCACGACCGCCCCTGGTACGATCCGTTATCTCGGCGAGGAGCTCCCATTTTCCTCCATCACCGGTGTAACAACGAGTCGGATAGCTCGAAAAAAAGGGCTGGCAACGCGTCTGACTGCCCATGCAATGGCAGAGGATACCCTTGACGACATGTTGGTCTGCGGTTTGGGGATCTTCGAACAGGGTTTCTATAGCCGGCTTGGTTTTGGGATAGGCGGGTACGAGCATTGGATTGCATTTGATCCATCACAGCTGAATATAAGCATAAAGCCAAAACTCCCGCGTCGAATTACAGCTGACGACTGGAAGATAGTGCACGCCTCGCGGCTTGCCCGCTCCTGTGGTCATGGCTCTTGCAGCATAGATCCACCTGAAATCACCAGAGCTGAGATGCTCTGGGCTAAGAATGGATTTGGCCTCGGCTACTGCGATGGTTCTAGTGACGAACTCACACACCACTTCTGGTGCACAACCAAGGATGTCGAACATGGACCATATGATGTGAAATGGATTACATTCCAGACATCGGATCAGTTCCTCGAGCTGATGGCGCTTATCAAGAGCTTGAGCGATCAGGTGCGGCTAGTGAGAATGCGCGAGCCACAGGGAATCCAACTTCAGGATTTGCTCGATCGACCCTTCAAGCAGCGTCAGGTGAGCAAGAAGTCCAAGTTCGAGAGCAACATGCATGCCATTGCTTATTGGCAGATACGCATCTGCGACCTGCTAGGATGCCTGGAGCGAACTCACCTTAAGGGAGATGAGGTACGCTTCAACCTCAAGCTCTCTGATCCCATCGAAGACTTTCTCGATGAGAGTGCACCGTGGCATGGTTTGACTGGAGAATATGTAGTTACACTCGGTCCTTCATCTAGCGCTGAACAAGGCATGAACGTAGCTCTGCCCACACTGACAGCAACTGTGGGCGCCTTCACTAGGATGTGGTTTGGGGTGCGCCCAGCGACTGGTCTTGCCATGACCGATCAACTCTCTGGACCGCAGGAACTTTTGGAAAGACTCGACTGGGCTATAAGCATCCCTAACCCCAAACCTGACTGGGACTTTTAATGCACAGTCTATAAAATGAGCTTTGCTGTGAGTTATATGAAATTGTAAATATCTTAAATAATGAAATTCAATTGCAATTTTCGTCCAAAACTCTCCTTATCACCTCTCTCACCTTCCCCTGCCCAACTGTCTTTATGAGGGTTGAAGCCCTTGGACCTCTCTCGATCCCAAGGATCAAGGTGTAGAGAACTTGAAAGAACCTTACAGATTTTATACCATGTTTTTTTGCCACTTCAAAGATGATGCTCTGAATCTCCTCAGCCTCTCTCTCAAGCTTGAGTTTCTCTGAAAGCTCTCTTAAAGCCTTTCTTTCCCTATCTTCAAGCTCTAGCTTCACTTTTTCGGAAGGCTTTACCTGTGAGGTGTATGTGGTTGTAAATTCAATCCTCTTCAAAAGTTCTTTTTTAGACTTCTCATCAAGTTCTTTTGGTATCCTTTTTGAGTTTTGGAGAATTTCTATTATCAACTCCTCCCTGTTTGAAAGCTCTTCTGGGAGCAATCTTGCAAGATTTATCAGAAGGTTGTACTCCACACCGATAGGTTTTCTCTCAGGTGGATTTAGAAAGTAAACGTACTCGTAGAGCCTTCTCAAATGCTTTTCCTCTCTCTCTGAGAGATTTTCAACACCTCCAAAATAGATCTCGGAGAGATGGTCCACCTCGTCTGAGTACTTTGGAATCTCTTCAAGATCCACCACCCTTGTAGTTGAAAGCCTCTTGAGCATCAAGAGTCTCAAACTCTCTGGAGAGGCATATGAGAGCCAGAGCTGAGGAGTGAAGATGTTTCCCCTACTTCCTGAGATCTTTCTTCCTCCTCGCTCCACAAACATCTCGTAGAAGGTATGTATTGGAGGATTTTGCCCCAAGATTTCCTCACAGATTTTGTCGTTCACCTTCACAGAATCTAAAATGTCCTTTCCATAAGCCTCAAAGATAACATCGTATGCTTTCCAGCGAGCCGCAAACTCTACCTTCCATGCCAGTTTTCCATTTCTTACAGACGTTCTACCAGAGTGTCCACATCCAAAAACCTCTATTTCCTCTCCTGTGTTTGAGTCCTTTCCAAGAAACCTATCATCGCATTTGTAAAAAACCTCTCTCTCTTTCTCAAAAAATTCCAAAACTCTTGTGGTGTAAATCTTTCCACATTCCTCACATATAGTGTAGAAGGGAAGCCTTTCAAGGTACTTCTCTTGTCCCGTCATCTCGAATATTATCTCACCACATCTCTTCCAGTTTGAGAGAATCTCTGAAATCACTGAATCAAAAAACCCCTTAGAGTAAGCCTCATCGCTACTTATGAATTTCAACTCTACCCCGCATCTTTCAAGAGCATCAACGAGAAGAAAAGACATATGATTCCCGTAGCTTTCATGGCAAGAAAAAGGATCTGGAATTCTAGAGACTGGCTTTCCTATGTACTCTCTCAATTTCGAAGGAAAACCAAAGGGAATCTTTCTCAATCCATCCCTATCATCTGAAAAGGCCTGAAAATCACTTTTAACTCCCAATTCTCTCAAGGCAAGGGAAACTGTGTATGCCCTGATGCCATCTCCGAGGTTGCCGACATGAGGAATTCCAGAGGCTCCGAGACCACACTCTGTGAGATAGACATCTCTTTTCCTCTCCACAATCTCGTATGCAAGCTTGTCAGCCCAGAACATATGCACATTCTTTTCTTATAGGTTTATATGGTTTTGGTTTATTTTTTCATGTGCTTTCTTATCTCTCCTCTCAAGAAGTCTTCAATCTCTTCAGGTTGAGAAAGGAGGTTTGAAAGCTCTCTTTCAAGATTCTTTGGTTTTACCAAAACCATCCATCCTCTCCCATAGGGATCCTCGTTTAGAATTGAGGGAGTTTCCTCCAATTCCTCGTTTATCTTCAAAATCCTTCCACTCAGGGGCATTGGAAGCTGTCCAACCCACTTTGCAGATTCTACAGTCCCAAATATCTCATCCTGTGAAAACTCGTCTCCCTCAAAAGGCAAATCCACAAACTCTATCATTCCTGCAAGCTTTAGGGCAAACTCCACCACCCCAACTCTCACCTTTGAATC
>JBHIDS010000163.1:0-5206 GCA_046760205.1 Candidatus Methanofastidiosia archaeon | reverse complement strand
TTATCACAAAATTAATAAAAACCTCATGGCAAGAAAACACCATAAACTGGTCAAACCAACCTTCAGTTTTTGAAACTCCATATCACACAACTTTGGCAGGCACCACTCTTGGAGTTAGCATTCCAATTACAAACTTTGTATCTTCTTGGTACAACAAAACCTATTCCAACTATGGTGTAATGATAGCTTTGAGCAATGAAAGTAATGTTGATTTGGTTCTTTCCTTTCACAGCAGAGAATCTTCAGTGGAAGGTGCCCTTCCTCCTCAATTGGCGATAACTTACTCGCCTACTGCTGTCGTTGTACCTCCTCCAGATACAGTACCCCCAACAATTGTCATAGATGCACCCTCTGATGCTCAATCTTCTTCTCTCATAACCATAACCGCCACAGCCTCCGATTCCTCAGGTGTAAAGTACCTTATTTTGTATCTTACTATAGCTACAACTAAACCCCCTCCACCGGAGGAGTTGTGCAAGAAATATGCTACTTACAAAGTTACCACCTTAGAGTGCTCTTATAAAAGCACATTCGATCCTGGAAATTACCTCCTTTACGCTGAAGCAGAAGATCAAGTAGGAAACAAGGCAAAATCCCCTTCCCAGTCTTTTAGAGTTGCAGGAACAACCCCAATTGTTGAGGTGAGCCTTTCTCCTTCAGACACCCCACCCTATGTGCCTGGACAAGAAGTTACGATTAAAATAAAAGCAACAGATCCAGATGGAATAATAAAAGTCAAATTGAAGTGGATTTTAGAAACACCTTATCAAAAGGAATTCCCCCCATTTGAAGATCAGGAATGGAGTTACCCTGCACAAATACCAGTGGAAATCGACCATGTACTCAAGATACCAGCAAAGGGTTATCAGATTGATTTAAGAGTGGAAGCAACTGATATGTATGGATCTATGGGAACAGCTTTTGGCACAATCTCAATGCCTATGCCACCATACCAGTGGAACTGGGGGTTAAGTGACCATAACTATGGAAATCCTGACCTTAATTGGAGTCAATACGAAGATACTTTTGGCTGGAAAGAGATAGCCTGGAAGAGCTTATGGGGATGTTATGCTTGTTTTTTTTATGAATTTTATTATGAAGAAGCTGCAGAGCCTGGTCAGTGTACGGGCTTTGCAGCCTTGAGTCTGCGTCTATATAAGAGAAAATGGAAATTAGAGAAGTTTTCCAAAACAGCTACCCGAGTAAAACATCTCACGAAGAATGAACTACATCACACATTGGGCTACCTTCAGGGAATGATAACGTCAGAAGAATTCATCGATAAGTTTGTGGATGTTTTTAAATTTATAACTCCATATACATCACCTAAAAGGGTTATGTATAAAGTGAAAGACGATCTTGAAAAAGACAAACATCCTGCCCTTGTGGTTTGGAATTCGAGTATTCATGAAGCTCATACCGTTTTAGTAGATAGAGTAGTCAAAGCAAACCCAACTGAGTATCGTATATATGTCTACGACTCAAACAGGGAAACCATCTCTACAAACCATAATGTAGACCATTCAGTTTATGAAAACTATCCCTATGTTACGATCGATACTGAGAACGACAGTTGGCGGTTTACAATGGAAAACAAACCAGAGTGGTCTGGTCGTAGCACAAAAGATACAGGATTTCTGGTTTATATTCCCGAGGACATTCTATTGAAGGATGACTACGACATTCCAGGGGGAATTGATTTACTCATGTGGTTCTTTGAAATTCTCATTGGATCTGCAAATGCCAGAATAGAAGACGAAGAGGGAAGAAGACTTGGATTTGGAGATGATATGACATTTCATTGGGAGATACCTGAGGCTTTCCCTCTCCCTCCTATTGGGCAGGAAACATCCTTTGTAGATAGAGAGATATACATTCTCCCACGCAAAACATACAAAACCATCTTAAAAGGCACTGAGGATGGTACCTATGATTATGGGATTTTTTGGGGAGGAAGATATGCCTATCATCTTGAGGCTGAGACAACCCAAGATACCACAGACAAAGTACTCTATTCTCACTCAGAAGATATTCCAGGAAGTTTTACCTTCGAAACCTCAGACGAGGAGAAACCCTTTTCTCTCAGCATTGTCAAAGTTTTTGAACTCTTTAAAAACGAAAGGATCTACAAAGTCAAAACAAGAATTTTCAAAACCTCTCAAGCCACACTCAAGGTAAGTGAAGATTTTGAATCACTAGTCTATGAAAACAATGGTGCAGAAGAGATTGAGTACACTGTGGAGTTTCAAACCACTTTTGTACCTGAGGGCTATGATGAAGAGATGCCTCCCACAGCCACCAAAACCCTAACTATAGGACCTTACCAGACTCACATTCTCACACCAAAAGACTGGCTCAATCTCGATGAAACAGAGGTTGAGGTGAAAGTTCTGGGAAAAAAGACTCTTTCAGATATTCTCAAGGAAAATTTGATCTACATTTCTTTGGCATTGATTTTGCTGGCAATCTTTTTAACCTTTTTGGCTTTGAGGAGAAGACCACCCAAAAAGAAGAGACCACCAAAGATAGTTAAACTTGAATAAAAAAGTTTTCATTCCAAACCTCCCCCTTTCTCATAGTACAAAATGGTTGCCTTCACTGCATCGAAAGCTGCGAGCATGAACTTTTTGTACTTTTTCTCATATCCCAGAGCCTTGAGGATTTTTTTTGTGGGTGGAAATGCTCTCAAAACGCCATACTCAGTTTTCGCCCCCTTATCTTCCACTTCCTGGGAGATGTTGGTCTTGATGATGCTTGGATTTTGTGCAAGCTCTCTTGGATCCTCACTCCAAACTCCCGGAGCCATCCTTATCACAGAACCCATGGGATAGAGATAGAACTCGTCCACCCAGATCCCAAGCTTTAGAGCATCTTCTCCAAAGCGCTCTATGAGATCCTTTCCGCTTGCAAAGGTGACGTAAAATCTCACATCTGTGGCATGTTTTCCATGTATTATTTCCTCTGGTACCTCTGCTCCATTCAAGAATCCTTCGTGAACTCTCTCAATCTCTCGTCTTAAGAGCTCTCCTGCACGTATCCTATCTTTGCCAATCTTCAATTCCAAATCCAGGTCAACTGGAACCACTGGGGCACACTCCATTACCAAAACTCCTCCATCTGGAGCATAGTTTTTTGATTCTTGAATCTTTTCAAAAGTATCTTCTATTTTCTCAGAGATGTAAATACCACATCCTCCAGAGCCTTTATCAGGTTTTATCAAGACTCTTCTTCCCCTATTTTCAACTATTTCCGAAAAAGCCTTTTCTATCTCTTTCATCATCTCTTCCTCAGAGAACTTTTCTATAGAGATTTTGTGTGAGAACAAGGGATAAAGAGGGGAGCCTTTCAAGGTGTGTTGCATGATGGCATCGTAGGTGAGGTGTTTCGAATCCGAGACAACTCCATTGGGATTAACACTCTTAACGTAAGGAAGTAGATCCAGCCTCGTTCTTGTGAGATTGTCTGACATGTAGTCTATCCTTCTTCCTCTCCAGTAAACCTTATCATTCTTGAGGATGAGCTCTGACTTAATATCCTTGGGCAAGATATAGATTACGTAATCCGAATCCACCTCTCTGTACTCTTTTAAAACCCTGATGTTCTTTCTTGCCTTCCTCATTCTCATAACCAGAGCTCCAAGGTAGATCAACTTCTCATAAAGGAGATCGTCAGATTTCTCATGCTTTCCCTCCATCTTTGGGTAACCTATCAAAAAGGTGGCTTTTCTATCACTCTTCAAAAAGCTATAGAGTGCAAATCCCACAGAGGTAATCTCTCCATTGCTGATACCCCGGGAGGTGAAACCGTTGGTCTCAACTGCAGCTATGAATTCCCCACAGTCCATCATGTCTACACTCATGATTAGAGGAAGCTCATAGGTCAATTTGAGTTTTGCACTCTTAATGTTTTCTCTCAGAATCCCAAGATAGGCTGAATCTATGAGGCTCTGGTCAAGGTAATGTGTATGCCTTGCAAAGTTAAACTGCTCTATTCCAAACTCCTCTGAGATGTAGGAGAGTAGAGAGTTGAAGATTCTCACCTGCCTTTTGAACTCCTCATCGTTTTCAGCTTTTCTTAGCTCTTGATAAGCTTTGCAAAGAACCACACAGAAGTCAGTGATGTCCTTCACAGAATCACCCCCCGGACTGCCTTCAAGAACCCAAAGATGCTCTCATAGTGAAGTTCAACGAACTTTTTGTAATTTTCAAGATATCTCAAAACATCTTCTTTTTCTCTGAAAAAGAAATTCCTCATCTTCGCAGGGGACTCCACTATGACTATGGGAATTTCAAGCTTTACGAGAAAGGCTGAGAAGCTCACCTTAGACCTCTCGAGTATGAAAATTCCATCTGAAACTTTCTTGTAGTTTCTCTCACCTATACCTGCAAGAAAGTACTTTTCTTTCATGTTTTCTCTTATCAAATCAGAAAATCCTCTTTCATAGAGATGCTCTTTTATCTCTAAAGCCAGCTCTATTGCAGGATCATAGGACGGAGGAGTTATATACCCTTTGCACTCTTTGGTGTAGGGTGTCAGAAAGTTAGTGTTGTGAAGATCCAAAACAGCCTTAGGTCTTTTCTCCAAAATCTCTTCCACCAAGGCAATCACTTCATCCTCCTCAACTCTCGCAAAGCCTCTGTTCAGATCTTTTCTGTTGCTGTTCAACCTGGTGTTTTTGAGATACCCATAGGGGTTCACTATTGGAAACAAGGTGAAATCGTAGGGAGGTTCGTTTTCAGACAAAAATTTTATAAACTCAAAGCAAGCCTGAGTTCCACTAGGTTCATCTCCGTGAAAGGCCGCGGTAATCATAAGATTCTCTTTGCCCCTCTCTGAGTAAACCACTGGAATGTTTTTTGGGGCACAGGGATAGAACTTGAGTTTCAACTTTGGACTTAAAGACTTCACCCCTCTTATGAGTTCATCGTACCTCAATCGCAAGCTTTGAATCTCGAAAGGAAGGGAGCTTTCAACCATCAAGATAAGATGCAGAGGATATTTAAAAATCTTTCCTTTTGATGGCTTTGTGGCATGATTTTAAAAAAACAGAGAATAGGAAATGGGGAATGATATTGTCATCTAAGAAACATACGGGAAAAAGTCTATGTTTTAGTTAGAAAGTAGACTAATCATGCCACACAACACTTCATACGGCTTTGGGACAAAAATAGCTCAGCTCCTCATCCCTAATGCCACCTCATCACCA
>JBHIDS010000162.1:0-5209 GCA_046760205.1 Candidatus Methanofastidiosia archaeon | reverse complement strand
GAGATTTTGAGAGAAATAGGAATAGAAGCTTCAGATGACGAAACCCTAAAGAAAGTCGCAATGACAACTCTGATGGGAAAGAGTGCAGAGGCTGGAAAAGATTATCTTGCAGAGCTTGCGGTGAAGGCTGTGAAGAGTGTTGAGGTGAATGGTGAAGTTGATCTTGACGACATCAAACTTGAGAAGAAGGAAGGAGGAAGCCTCGAGAACTCAGAGATTGTAAAGGGAATCACAATAGACAAAGAAGTGGTACATTCTGGAATGCCAAAAAAGATTGAGAAAGCCAAGATTGCCTTGGTTAATGCAGCCTTTGAGATAGAAAAAACGGAAACAGATGCAAAGATAAACATATCCTCTCCAGAGCAGCTTCAGCTCTTCATAGAACAGGAGGAGAAGATGCTCAAGGAGATGGCTGATAAGGTAAAAGAAGTTGGAGCAAACGTCTTGTTCTGTCAGAAGGGGATAGACGATTTGGCTCAGCACTACCTCGCAAAGCATGGAATTCTTGCAGTTAGAAGAGTGAAAAAGTCTGACATGCAAAAACTCTCTAAAGCCACGGCCGGAAGGATCGTCACAAACATTTCCGAGCTTTCCTCTGAAGATGTTGGAGAGGCAGGGCTTGTGGAGGAGAGAAAGATAGCAAAGGATGAGATGGTATTCGTCGAAGACTGTAAATCCCCAAAGGCCATAACTGTGCTCTTGAGAGGTGGAACAGAGCACGTTGTGGAAGACCTTGAGAGATCGATGCACGATGCCATATCTGTTGTGGCTGCCGTCGTTGAGGATGGAAAGATATTGGCTGGTGGGGGTGCTGGAGAGACTGAGCTTTCCATGAGGCTCTCAGAGTATGCAGACACTGTTGGTGGAAGAGAACAGCTTGCTATCAGGGCCTTTGCTGAGGCTTTGGAGATTATTCCAAGGAGCCTTGCAGAGAATGCTGGCATGGATCCAGTGGACATGTGTGTGGCTTTGAGATCAAAACACGGTGATGGTGGTAGCAAAAACTTTGGTTTGAACGTGTTCCAGGGAGAGGTAGAGAACATGATAAAGGCTGGAGTTCTTGAACCTTTAAGAGTCAAGGAACAGGCTGTGAAGTCTGCCTCTGAGGCTGCCATCATGATACTCCGAATCGACGATGTTATAGCTGCAGGAGAACTCGGTGGTGGAGCAGGAGGTCCTCCTGGGGGACCTGGAGGAATGGGAGAAGAGGAGTAAACACCTTTTAATTTCTTTTTTTAGACTTTATTCTTTTTGTACCACCCAATTCCTCTCCTCAATCCCTCTTTTAAGGAATATTTTGGCTCAAATCCAAGCTCTCTTTTGACCTTTGAGATGTTGAAGTTTCTATCTCTGCACAAGCTCTTTATGCGTGAGCGAGTGAATATTAAATCTCTATTTCTTCTCATTAAGTTCTTAAGTTCAAAGAGAGCCCCAATTCCCAAGGCAAGAGAATAGGGAATACTCATCTCTGTTCTCTCAACACCCAAAATGTCCTGAGCGGTGTGAATCAACTCGAAAACTGTTCTCTTCTCTCCATCTGTGACGTTGTAAGCCTGACCATTCGCCTTTTCCTTTTTCGCCATGAGCCACAGAGCCTCGCAGAGGTCCTTCACATAGATGGAATCCCAGAGATTCTTCCCTCCAGATATCAAGGGAATTCTCTTCTCTGAAAGCTTCACAATGCTTGGGATGTAATATCTGTCCCTCTCACCATAGATAGCTCTTGGTCTTGCTATGGAAACCTTCAAATTCTTCTCAAAGTGATACTTCATCACCAGATCTTCTGCCAGAACTTTGGATCTTCCATAATGCGAGGTGGCTTTCCTTTCAAGCTCTTCTTTTCCATCCACAATGTTTCTTGAACCATAGACCGAGACTGTGCTTAGAAAGATGAATCTTGAAACTCCAGATTCAAGAGAGGCTTTCAAGAGATTTTCAGTTCCTATGACATTCGTTTGGTAAAAATCCTTAAAGTTTTCCCCCAAAATCTTTGCTGCAGCATGATAAACCAGATCCACATTCTCAGTAGCTTTTTTCAAGGTTTTGAAATTCTCAAGATCGCCAAAAACCAAATCAACTTTCAATTTCTTCAGATGAGAAAGGTCAGATGTTTTTCTCACCAATGCCTTTACCTTCAAACCTTTCTCAAGGATTTTCTCAACCAAATGGCTTCCCACTAACCCAGTTGCTCCACTCACCAGAACTTTCATGAAATCTCCCTAAATCTTCTTGAAAGCTCCACCTCTCTTTCATAGAGTTTTACTTGTCTTTCTATCTCTTCCTTCGACCAAGAGAGATACTCGGCCATCATCTCTGCCACATCTCTTGCACAAGTAAGACCTTGGTTTAAATCCTTTAGAAAGATTCTGGTTCTTCTTACTAGAAAGTCATTTAAGGTTAGAGTCATCTCTTTTTTTATGCTGAATGGAATCTCTGCCTTTATGTGGGGTAGATCTTCAACTATCCTCTCTCTTCCTCTCTCATTGAGAAATTCGAGAATCTCTCGATGTTCCTCTCCGTACGTTGAAATAAGATGATATGCTACTTCCCTTGAAAGTCCATATTCTCGCGCCTCTTCAACCTTATCTTGAAGATAAAAAGCTACTCTTTTGAAATCCACATCCTCTAGGGGAATCTTATGAGTTTTGCATGAATCGGGCTTAATACCAAAATCTCTTTCAAGCTTTGATGCAATCTTGTCCACAACTTCTTCTGACATCTTTCGAAAGGTGGTGAGCTTTCCCCCAGTTATTGTAATCAATCCAGATTTGCTCTCAAATACCTTGTGCTCTCTTGATACTCTGTACTCCCACTTCTCTTTCTGTAAAATGAGAGGTCGAACTCCAGCATAAGTGCTTATCACATCCTTTTCAGAGAGAGCAAGCTTTGGAAATGCCTTGTTCAAAGATTCTAGAAGGTATAGAACTTCCTCTCTTTTCGCATATAACTCATCCAAACTTTCGGAAAAGTCTGTGTCTGTGGTGCCTACTATGCAGAAATCATTCCATGGAATGACAAAGATAAATCTCTCTCCTTTGTGATCAGAAACCACCACTGTGTTTTCACTTTCAAATCTATCCTTAGGTAGGATTATGTGAATTCCCTTGGTTGGACGAATTTTCATATCTCCTGGTTCATCCAACCTCAAAATCTCGTCAGTCCAGGGTCCTGTTGCATTTACAAAAAGCTTTGCTTTAACTTCAAAGTCCTCACCTGAGATCAAATCCCTAACCTTAGCTCCACAGATTCTGCCATTATCTTTGAGAAAATCTTCAAGTTTTGTGTAGTTTGTAAGGATGGCTCCATTCTCGTGAGCAGACTTTAGAATTCTCATTGTCAACCTCCAATCGTCTGTGACACAGTCGTAGTAGAAAACTCCTCCAACTAGTTCCTTGTCATCCAACTCTGGGATAAACTCTAAGATTTTTTTGGCACGAAACATTCTGTGCCTTTTTATGTTCTTGAAGAGAGAGAGTAGATCATAGAGCCACATTCCGCAAGAGATCTTAAAATAGCTGTTTCTGCTGTACCTGTATATTGGCATTATGAAAGGAGAAGGTCTAATAGAAAGGGGTGCCAGCTTCCTTAACCTATCTCTCTCTGTTGAGGCCTCGAAGACCAAGAGAAGCTCCATGGTCTCAAGATACCGAAATCCTCCATGAATCAGTTTTGAGGAGTTGCTACTTGTGCCACTTGCAAAGTCTCCCTTCTCAACTAAAGCTGTCCTCAATCCTCTGAAAGTTGCATCCCTTGCTATGCCTGCCCCAGTTATCCCTCCCCCAATCACCAGAACATCAAACTCCTCTCTTCTCATCTTTTTTATGTTTTTCTTCCTTGTTTTGAAAGAAAAATCCATTTTACAACACCTTTCCAGGATTCATAATACCCTCCCTATCAAGGGTTCTCTTCAAGGATTTCAAAATCCTTAGACCTCCCTCTCCATGTTCTCTTTTAATCCACTTGGCATGTAGACTCCCTATTCCATGATGATGAGAGAGAGTTCCTCCATTTTTCATTATGCACTCTGTGGCTTTTTCCTTTATCCTCAACCACTGCTCAAGTTCTCTATCCTTGAGTTGTTCACTCAAAAAGGTGAAGTATAGAGAGGCACCTTCCCTATACGTATGGGAGATGTGGGTCAGAACTAAAGGTTTACACCCAGTATCTTTTATCGCTAACTCTATGGTTTTTTTGAGATTTTGATAGAGGTTTAGAAGGTTTTTCCATGTGGTGGCAGTTTCCAAGGTATCCACCATGATGCACTTATCGAGAAGAAGATCTCGAAGGTAGGGATGTTCAAATCTTTCTTTTAACCACATATTTCCAATACCTTTACCAAGGTTGAACGCATGATTTCTCTTACAAATTTCTGAAACAACCTTTTTTCTAAAGTTCACAGAATCTTTTTTGCCTTCGATTCCAATTATGGCAAGACTCCCATTCTCAAGAGAGTAGCCCAGCCTTTTTAAAAGAGAGATTTCAAAATCTTCCACCATTTTGGCTCGAAAATCCTTACGCTCTCTCAAGGCAATTCCAAACCTCACTTCATCAGAATCAGAGAGTCTTATCATGGTGGGAGATGTTCTCTGGCTTATCTCTCTTATAGCATTGACACCATCCTCGAAATTCTTGAAGAGCACTCCAAAGTAATAAAAGATCTCTGGAATCTCTCTAATTCTTAGAGTGGCGCAGGTTATCACTCCAAAACATCCCTCAGAACCAACCAAAAGCTCTTTTAAATTTGGACCACTTGCGGAGGCTGGAGTATTTTTGGTTTCTATTACACCTTCTGGAGTTACCACCCTTATGCTAATAACCATATCCTCTATCTTTTCATAACCACAGGACTGCTGACCCGCTCCTCTTGTGGCAATCCAGCCTCCCAAGGTTGAGAACTCGAAGGACTGGGGAAAGTGTCCCAGGGTGAAACCCTTTACGTTTAGATGTTTTTCAAGTTCTGGACCTTTGATTCCAGGCTGTGATGTGAATGTGGATGAAACCACATCGATTTTTAAAATTTTGTTCATTCTTTTGAGATCGAGACTTATCACTCTTTCAGAATTTGAGGAGGGCTCCACTCCTCCCACCACACTTGTACCTCCACCGTAGGGAATCACAGCTATGTAATTCCCCTTTGAAAGCTCCAAGATTCTCTCTATCTGTTCCTCGTTTTCTGGATACAAAATCAGATCGCAGGGATTCTCTATAT
>JBHIDS010000161.1:0-5296 GCA_046760205.1 Candidatus Methanofastidiosia archaeon | reverse complement strand
TCATGAACTTTGTTTGATATACTAATATAAGAGTTTTATGATGAATTCCCAGATAACCCTATCATCAAAGTCAATTAATAGAAAACTTTATATTATGGAAAACCGAAATATAATTTGGAAAACCGAAAGATGATATTATGTACTTAGATAAAATATTAGGAACAAGCACAAAGATAAACATTATAAACCTCTTAGTTAACAATGAAGATATCTCTTATGTTGAAAAAGAAGTGGCACAAAAAACTCACTGCTCTGTTTCAGAAATCAATAGACAGATTAAGGATTTAGTTGCAAGTGGTTTGGTGAATATGGAGAGGGTAGGCAGATCTAAAATTTATACTATCAACAAGAAACACTTCTTATTTCTGCCACTAAAAAAACTTTTTATTCAGTTGAGTGAAACATACAGGGAAATTGTCAATATAATTGTTGAACACATAGTAAGAAACCACAAAATTATGTGTGTTATCCTCATGGGTAGTTTGTTTGAGGGAAGGATTAGAGAAGACATTGTAAAAGAACCAAGTGATATTGATTTGATGTTTGTTGTTGAGGAGAATGTTGATTTAATAAGAAAGGAGCTAATTAATTTTGTCAACAATGATATAAATTTGAAGTATGGGATTGTTATTTACCCCATTGTTATTTCAAGAAAAGAATATGAAAAAGGACTTAAAGAGAATGTACCTTTGATTATAGAAGCACACAGCCGAGGTGAAATTTTATATGGAAGGAGGCCGAGAAGATTTGGTTAAATGGAGCATGGAAAAGGCAGAGCAATATTTGGATTCTGCTTCTGAGAATTTAAGAAATGAAAGGCTTTATCCTGCTGCTGAGGAAATTTTCAGAGCTATAGAAACAACATTGGAAGCATTGCTTTACTATTATGGTATTCGTAAAATTGAATACCATGGTACAGAGAAAAAGTTCACAGGTAGACTTGCTTTGCAGTTTTTGATTAGGAACAACTTAGTTAACAAAAAAAGAGTGAGCAGAAATGTTTATAATAAATATTTAGAGCTTGCAACTGATTTACATCTTGCAGGTTATACATTTGGAAAATCATTTATCAGAGAAGATTTGGAGAAACATTTGGAATTTGCAGAAAATTTATTCTACAAAGCAAAAGGGATTGTAGTGTCAAAATGACATCAAAAAGTACTTTCCATCTCTAGAAATTTGGTTGAAGAACAATGACTGTAAAACCAGCCCAAGAATCAGAATCAAACCAAAAAACCTTTCTCATTTCCTCACAAACGCCTTTGGATTACAGGTATAAACCTTTATCCTTCAAAATATCCTCAACAATAATCCCCTTTTTTGTTTTTATGATTCCTATCAAATCTTCGAGGGGATCAAAGTCTTTTGGCTTTGTTTCTCCAAAGATTACTATTTTTGATTTTTTTTCAAGATTTTTCAAGATCTTTGATTGGAATCATTCAGCCACCTTTAGAATATTGTGTAGACTTCCTTATATATATTGCTATAAGAAATCCTAGGAAAACCCATTTAGGATAGTTTGTTTCTCTCTACTTGAAACCTCCCTACTCCACCTCCTATAATCTCCTAACCTCCAACTTCCACCTCCACAGAGCTCCTCTATCCCACAGATTGCAGAAAGACAATGTAGGCAATTTCCAAGACAATCTACTGGTTCAAAGACTTCTCCTTTTCTAATGTAAATTGGAGTATCAATGCCTTCACAGTTTTTAGAGATCATGAACTCTCTGTTCAATCCTACAACTGATCCTCTAAAAACCTCAAATTCCATGCAGAGAGCCATGGTAACTTCGTTCTTCATGCAAATCTCCTTCACCATCTTAAACAACCTTTTTTTGTACCTTATGTTTGCATGTTTGTAAACTTTTCTTTTCTCTGTGAATAGCCTTGAATAGATTTTTCTGATCCCAGGTTTTACTCTTTCAAACCTCTCCAAGATTTCATGTTCTATTGAGAGAGGAATGTCGAGACAGCTTGTGACTATGTGGCTTGCTCCAGCATCTGAAAGAGTTTTTATCAAATCCTCTAAGTCATCTCTAGAATCTGTAAGGTTAGGAATGATTGGATCAATTCTTGCCACTACAAAGACATCGTTGTTACTCAGTCTTTCAATATTTCTAATTAAGACTTTGGTGCTGGCACCACTTGACATAAATTTTCTTCTAAGTTCCTCTTTCAAAGTCAAAATTGAAACTTGTCCAAATGAATGTTCCTGTTTTTTTAGCATCGAAATCACAGACTTTGGAATCTCTCCCTTAGTGACTACCTCTACTGGTAGATTTCTCTTTACAAATTCCAAAACTATCTTTCGAGACAACTTGTATTTTAGATCCAATGGCTGAAATGGATCTGTGACAGGAGAGAGATAACCACAAGATGCTATGCTCAAATCATCCAATTGGTTTGCCACGACTTTATCAAAATCTTCAAAGACCGTAACTATGCCCCTCTCCCTAAATGTTTTAAAGTACTGGTATGGAAAGGAATTGGCATAACAAAAGACACAGTTAAAAGTGCACCCATTTAAAGGGTTTAAGAGCAATCTCTCAGAGGTACACTCTCTCTGAAATCCACAGTCCCACCAACCGTGCATTTCCTTTTTTGAGTTTACACAGATAGGTGGATGTGGTTTTTTGATAACTTTGAAAGATTTTTGGTTCTTTCCAAAATTTATTTTTATCTCATCCATCATTGATTTTTTTTCTTCGCAGATGGTTATAAGAGTTTCTCTTCTCTCAGTAACTAGGGTGGTCATGTTCAGACACTAAAAACTTGTTTATAGAAAAATATTTAAATGTATTGGAAAAATGTTGCTGTGTTGCACAATTCCACCGAAAGATCATTAAACCCTAAGATAACCAACTCAATCTATGAGTAGAAACTGGGCTAAGTATTTTCAGAAATTGTAAAACAATTTGAAAATTTTTGTGGATTTATCAAGAATCTCTGGCTATGCTGAAAATCGTTAGATTTTCGAGGAAATGGAAGAGGAAGAGTGGAAAAATAAATATGGATATGGAAAACGCTGGGCTGCAGAGAGCTACCTCTCAGCTGTCAAAAGGATTTTTGATGATGAAGTAGGTTAACAATGTGGTGAATTATTCGACCATGCAGTTTTCGAGATTAATTTTTCAAAAAGCAAGGCTTTTTGAAACTGCTCAGAAATCTTTTGATTTTTGAGGATTTATCAAAACCAAAGCCATATAAAGTTTAAGTTAAGAAAAGTGAGATGAACCTCATCCTTTTAGGTTTTCTTGCAAGCCTTGCAGCAGGGCTTGCAACAGGGGTAGGAGCCTTGCCAGTTCTCTTTACCAAAAAGATTTCAGACAAGTTAATGGATGGCATGCTTGGGTTTGCGGCAGGAGTGATGCTTTCTGCCACAGCTTTCTCCCTCATCGTTCCTGCCATCGAGATTGGGGGAGTTTGGATCACTGTTTTTGGATTTCTCTTTGGAGTCTTATTTCTCGATTTCATCGACAGACTCATTCCCCACATGCATTTCATCTCCGGACTTGAGGGACCCTTCTCAAGCTTTAGAAGGGTAATGCTTCTCATTCTGGCTATCACCATCCATAACTTTCCAGAGGGAGTATCTGTTGGTGTGAGCTTTGGGACAGGGGATGTGAACATTGGGATCGTAATCGCCTTGGCAATTGGACTTCAGAACATGCCTGAAGGACTTGCAGTCGCCCTTTCCCTTATGAGAGAGAAGTATTCTCGACGCAAGGCTTTAATGCTTGCAACCTTAACAGGGTTTGTGGAGCCTGTGGGAGGATTTCTTGGAGTCTCTGTTGTTACAATTTTCTACTCTTTACTTCCTCTTGGGCTCTCTTTTGCAGCTGGAGCGATGATGTTCGTGGTCTCTGACGAGATGATTCCAGAGTCTCACAGAAAGGGACACGAAAGGATTGCCACATTTGGAGTAATTGTGGGGTTTTCTATAATGATAGTGCTTGATAATCTCTTCGGTTAGATTTTCACCTAAACGCTGCAAACTCCCTTCCCAAAACACCTGCTGCAATCTTCAACTCCAAGACCTCCGAGGCTCCTTCCAAGATTCTTGAAACTCTAACATCGCAGAGATGCCTTGCAGGTCTGTTTAAGAGAGAGTAGCCATTTGCCCCAAATATTTGCACTGCCCTGTCTGCTGCATCGTAGGCAGCATTAGATGCAAAGTACTTTGCCTGAGCTATGAGCTGGTCTGCAAATATCCTTTTTTTCAGGTTTTTCTTGTCTTCCTGATAATCCATCTTTGCCAACGCTGCCCTGTAAGTCAGAAACTTTGCAGCCTCAAGATTGGTGGATATTATCGCAATGTGTCTCTGGATCAACTGGTGCTTTGCAATCTCCTTACCGTGCTGTACTCTCTGCTTTGCATACTCTTGCGCCTCCTTCAAACAGTCCTCCATGACACCCACACAACCTGCAGCCACACTAAGTCTTCCATTCATCAAAGCTCCAAAGGCAACATTGAGACCTTTCCCTTCCTCAAAGAGTAAGTTCTCTTTTGGAACAGGGCAATCATCAAAGTATATAGAACCTGTGTCTGAAGTAACCACACCCATCTTGTTCTTCTCCTCCTCTGTGGAGTAACCCTCACTTTCAGCCTCCATGATGAAAGCTGAGATCTTTTTTGTTTTTTTGTCCTTGGCATAGGTTGTGATGAGGTGTGCCTTGGTGGCATTGGATATCCAGCACTTGCTCCCGTTTAAAACGTAGTGATCTCCCCTGTCCTCGTACTTACATCTAAGAGATGCAGGATCTGAACCTGAGGTGGGTTCTGTCAAGGCAAATGCCATTATCATTTCACCTGAAGTAGTCTTTTTGAGATACCTCTCTTTCTGCTCCTCATTCCCAAACTCCTGAATCACCAACTGTCCTATGGAAATATGGGCTGAGAAAAAGGTTCTTACAGAAAAACCCTCCTGCCCCAATCGTTGAGTGGCAAGGACATAGGTTAGAATATCTGCCCCAGCTCCACCATATATCTGAGATATGGGAATTCCCAGAAGATGGGCTTTTCTTAAAATTGGGTATATTTTTTCGTTGTACCTTCTCTCGAGATAGGCTTTATCCTCAAACTCTCTTATCTCTCTGCAAGCTCTTGAAACCTGGTCTAAAAACATATTTTGTTCCTCAGTCAAATCAAAGTTCATGCATGAGAGATTTTCGATACCTTTCATCGAATCACCACTTTACCTTTGAAAATGGTTTTATAAACCTTTTTCCTGAAGGGGGCTTCGCCAGCAACTTTTAAAAAAGTTGCATCAAAACAAGCGATATTCAAATCAAAGAT
>JBHIDS010000160.1:0-5346 GCA_046760205.1 Candidatus Methanofastidiosia archaeon | reverse complement strand
GGTGATGAGGTGGCATTAGGGATGAGGAGCTGAGCTATTTTTGTCCCAAAGCCGGGTGAACCCAAACCTTTATAAACATTAGATTTTCATTTAATTTACATTGAATTTAAATGTGATGATATGAAGAACGTGCAAACTACTCTCTCAGATTCTGAGTACTCAGAGTTTGAAAGGATGGCAAAGTCTTTGAATCTCACCCTTAAAAATGCGACAAGAGAGGCTATCAGAGGCTGGATTTTTCAGAGAGGAAAGGTTTTCATCCAGGGAGTTGGGGAGGAGATTTTCTCACACCCAGTTTTTGAGAGCTGGCAGAAGTACTTTGTTGAGGATTATGGACCTCCAGAGAACAAGATTCTCTTCTTTCTGAACTGCACTTGGGGAAAGCCTTATCATGAATCCTGGATCTTTAAGAGCATATCCAAAGCAATACAAGAGGTTAGAAATCTGGAAGAGTTTCACTTCATCGTTGTCTCATCTGCAGGTTTGGTTCCAAGAGAGTACTGGGATTACTATCCCTTCAACTCCTACGATGCAGATCCTTGGAAGTTTTCACCGCAGGACAGAAAAAGCTATGTTGAGATAAACTCAAAGAGAGTCAAAAGATATCTTGAAAAACATCAAAAAGCCTATGAGAGAATCCTCGTTTTTCTCCCAGAAAAAGATGCTGCAAGGATTGCCGTCGAGAAGGGATATGAAAACTCTGGGTGCAAGCTCGATATAGAGTTTGTCGATGGAATATTTGCAGACGAGTCCAATAGAGAAGAGGACTACTATGCATGCCTTACCTACAAGGAGAGTCTTTTGAAGTTGAAAAGAATTTTGGAGGTGGTGTGATGAAGTTAGAAGCAAAAGAAATAGCAGAAATTGGAATAGTTGGAGCTCTCTATGCAGTTCTGGTTTTTGTTTTTGGAGCCATAAGTTATGCTCAGTTTCAGTTTAGGATAGCAGAGGTTCTAAAACCCATAGTTATCAGAAAAAAGCATGTGATACTGGGGATAGCAATTGGGAACTTCCTTGGAAACATATTCAGTCCCTTTGGGATTCTTGAGTTAACCTTAATGCCCCTAACCTGTTTGGTATGGGGATACATCTGCTGGTACCTTTCAAACAGGGTGAATGTTTATCTTGGAAGTTTTTCCTATGCCCTTGGCACCTCTTTAAGTGTTGGATGGATGCTCTCCTATGTTCTGGGGATACCTTTCCTCCTAACCACACTTTCGGTACTGGTCAGCGAGACCATTCTCATAGTCGGAGGGACTCCCCTCATACTGAAGGTCTTGGATGCTTTGGAAAAGAAGTGAAAAATAAAGAAATTCACCCTCCCTCAAAAACAACCACAAACTCTGTGTTCTCCTGCACATCCCTTAGCGTGAAGAAGATCTTGTGGTAACGTTTTTGAATATAGAGCTTTGCCAAATCAGAGTAGTGGGAGCAGAACCTGTTTCCACACTGCCCAGATGGAGTTATGATGTAGGAATTTTGAAAGTCTCCAGAAAGCTCAACAATGAGCCTCATGGAAGGTCCAGTGATGTGCTCGAAGGGGTTTCTAAAGGAGAAGTATCCGTTGTCTACTGTACTCATAGAACCATCGTTGGGATAAGGACCTAGACTCAAGAGCATGTCCAGGAGTTTTACCTGTCCTAAGGGATGTTTGAATTTTAAGGTATGAACCTCTCCCCACTTGGCAGAATCTACTGAACCAAATTCCTTCTCGATGAACGATAGGGTGTCTTTGGCACTCCTAATCACTAAATCATTCATGCTCTCCCTCTCAGGTGTTCTCACATCGTCTGTGAATTTCGAACCTCTTTCAAGACTTCTCAAAAGAGCTAAGTATAAGAAATTTTGATGTCCAAGATAATCAGAAAAGAGTTCTTCGTCCAGTTCATCTTTAAAAATTTTCTCTGCCAACTTTATCATGAAGACGTGAAAGATCGTTGTCCCAATGCTCTCTTTTGAGGCATTGTTGTCCCAAGCTTTGAGAATTTCTCCAATCTTTTTTGCATCCTCTTCTTGAGATCCAATCAAAATTGGAACAATATATCTCTTCAGATTCTCACCTGCAAGAGAGTAGTTGTCCCTCTGAATCTCCATCATATCTTCAATGGAAACTTCAGGTTTTGATTCAAGCAAATCTCTTATTCTCTGAGCTCTCAAACCAGGAACCCAACCATATGCGATGTGATATGGATAGTCGTCCCCTATCACCTTGTTGTTGGCAGTGACTATGAATCCCTCTCCTGGATTTATGAGGTGAGGCAACTCCTCAAAGGGAATGTAGCCTATCCACTCATTCTCTCCAGTCCAGCCTTCTTGAGGAACCAAACCCTCACCATTTGCCCTTATTGGAATCTTTCCTGTCATCCAATATGCTATGTTGCCATTTACATCTGCGTAAACGATGTTCTGGGCAGGAACATGAAAGTGTTTGAGAGCATCTTTGAACTCCTCAAAGTTTCTTGCCTTCATCATCCTTAAAATTGCAGTGATCTCTGAGACATTCTCTTCTCCAGTCCATCTAAGGCTTAAGGGCTCTTCCTCAGAAACTACGGGACCGTGCCTAGTTATCAAAATCTCTTTTTCTAAGTACTGCAATCCATTCTCTCCCTTAAAACCTATTCTCTCTTCAATAACCTGCATTTCCTCCCACCTGTCTATGTACCAGTACTGGTGAGGATTTTTAGGATTTATCTTTTCAAGGTACAAATCCTCAACGTCTGCCCCAACGTTGGTAAATCCCCAGGCTATGTGCTCGTTGCGCCCTATTATGATACCAGGAACTCCTGGAAACATCACTCCATAAGTATTAAAGCCTGCACCATTGAGGTGTGCCTGATACCATACAGAGGGTTGTTGATTTATCTGGAGGTGAGGATCGTTTGCAAGTAGGGCATTTCCTGTGGAAGATTTCCTTTTAGAGACTACCCAGTTGTTACTCCCTAAACCATTTGTAAAATTGAATGTTGGAACATCAAAACTAAAGAGCTCGAACCCCCTGGGAGGAATTATCAAAACACCATCCTCAGGATAGGGAGGCATCAGTTCACTCAAACTCTCTGTACCTATTTTTTTCAAGACCTTCATTCTAAATAGCTCTGTGTCGTAGTTTCCTGCAAGCTGCCAACCTATCAGTCTTCCAATTGCAAGAGAGTCTGCTGGAGTCCACTCTTCAGGTTCATACCCTAAAAGTACAAATTCTATGGGAAGATTGTCTTCATAGTCTGAGATGAACCTGTTCACTCCCTTGGAATAAGATTCAAAGACGATCCTTTCCTCTCCCCTAAGTTCCCTTTGAGTGTTCTCTGCAACCCTTCTCAATCCAACAGCCCTGATAAAGTAATCATATTCTAAAAAGTCCTTCCCAAATATCTCTGAGATTTTTCCACTTGATGCCCTTCTCAAAAGATCCATCTGCCAGAGTCGATCTGCAGCTGTGATGTAACCAAGGGCAAAGAACAAATCCTCCACATTTTGTGCGTAAATGTGCGGAACCCCATATATGTCCTTGTAAACCGTAACCTTTCCTTGGATAACAGAATCCCTTAAAGTCATCTCAGAAAGACAGGGCCCCTTTATTTTGGTGTATCCAAAAAATCCTCCTGTCAAAAGTATC
The DNA here is from genome assembly GCA_046760205.1 of Candidatus Methanofastidiosia archaeon. GTDB lineage: Archaea > Methanobacteriota_B > Thermococci > Methanofastidiosales > SZ-28-30 > JBHIDS01. The sequence continues at coordinate 1,733 of JBHIDS010000160.1, read as the reverse complement.
AAAACAACTCCCAAGGCTATGTATTTCTTTCGCCTTTTCAAAACCTCAAACATCTCAAAACCTCCTCTTCAAATTAAAATGGGAGGTATTTAAGGCTTTTGTCTCACTTAATGGTCTGCGTGTTTGTGAAGTGTGAGGTAATTCTGCATCACTCATTCCTCAAGGCTTTTGAAATTCATAGAAGAGAATCCAAAATCTGCTTTCTCTTTCTATCCTCAAGCTTTGCAATTGAATTTCTAACTATCCACCTCGTGTTTCTGTTCTTCTCTTTTGAATATCTCAAGAGAAATTCAAAGACAACATCTTGATTTTTCTTGCTAAATTCTCTCAAAATCCAGGAAACTCCTCTTCTCACATCTCTATCCTCTTCTCTCATCAAAACATCTATTACTTCAAGCTCCTCTTTCGATGTTCTACGTTTCTTCTCATGAGCGAGAGAGTACAAACTCACCACACCAAATCTTCTTATCCATTTTTTCTCAGACCTAACCCATTCCAAACACAGAGGCAAAACCTCTTCTGGATACCCTGTAATGATGGGCCTTAAGGAAAAGCATGCCAAGTTGTCACAGATTGCCCAATCTGAGATATCATCGAGAAAGCCTGAAATCAAACTCAAAGAGATTGCATGGTCAATATTTTTCATTCTCTCCAATGTCTTTGCAACCACTATCCTCTCCTCAAAAGAACCTTTCTTCCAGATTGATTTCAAAATTGAAATTACTTTTTCAGGATTCTCCTTGCCAAACTTTCCAAGCTCTGAGGCTATTTTTCTCAAAATTGGCAGTGGAACACCATATACCTTTCCTGAATCAGGAATAAACCTTTTTATGTACTTGTTCTTGTAGCTTTTTTCGCTGTAAAAAATCAGAACATTCTCAAGTTCTTTTAGTAATTCATCATCATCACGAATTTCAAGGAGTTCTTTCATCTTCTCTTCAATCATGAAACTAACCTATCTCTTTTCCAATCATTCTCCTCCTCAAAACCTTTGCAGCCAGAACCAGAACAAAAACATCACAGAATATCAAAATAACAGCCTCCCACCACACATCTGACCATGTAGCCCCTTTTTGTGTTATGGCTAAAATAGGGTCAATAAAGTAGTATGTGGGGAAGAACTTGCCAATCCATTGAGGTATCTGAGGAAACAAAATGACCAGTGCAGGAAACTGCAAGAATAGATTAAAAATTTTCATTCTGGCTATCAAATCTGTAATGTTGTCCATTAAAACCCCTGCCATCAATCCTATGCCTACCGAGAAAAGAATTCCCAGAATTAGAAATATCATGACAAGATAAAGTTCACCAGTAAGGGAGCTGTTGAACACGAGAATCAGAATACCCAAAACCAATCCAAGAAATAAACCATACAGTGATTTAGCTAAAATAACTTCAAAGGGAGTGATGGGAGTCACCATTACAGCATTCAGCGTCTTCTTCTCTCTCTCCTCGATGAGAGACATTGAAATGATCAATCCTCCTATCATTGCAGCAACAATTAGCAAGAAGGGAATTAATCTCACTTGTAAAGAGAATTTTTCTTCTCCAATCAATCTTGTTTCAAAAGTTACTAACTCCTCAGTGCCTGAAAACTCACGAAAGGCACCCAACAATGCAGCCCCTATCGTTATTCTTTCATTCAAAAGACTTTCACCAGAAATTAACAATATGGGAGTTTTGCCTTCAAGAAACTCTGCCTCTGAGGGTACAATCAATCCTGCATCTAACTC
>JBHIDS010000159.1:0-5368 GCA_046760205.1 Candidatus Methanofastidiosia archaeon | reverse complement strand
CTCCCCTCATCTCTGCACCACACCAGTCTGAAACATTTCCCTCGACGAGAATCTCTCCCCCCTTCATGTAACTTCCAAGATGCATTCCACAATCCCCTTTTATCAAGATCTTTCCACAGGTCATCTTTGAGCCAATTTGCTTCACTCTGGAAAAATCTCCCTCCATCACTATATCAGAATCCTCTCCCGAGATTTCAAAAAGCTCTCCCAAGCTCTTTTGCTTGTTGCCATAAAAGACCTCCAACTTCTTTATCTCCTTTTTGGATTTTCCATAAAAGACATCTGGAGAGATGCAGCTTGCAGTTATTGGAATCTTGGTTTTCACCTTGAGCCTTAAATTCACCATTCAATCACCCTTGAAAAGATCATGCAGGTTTATAAGGTACTTTCCAAGCTTTCCACCATAGTTTCCTGCAGAAATTCTCCTAACGCCTTTGATACAGGAAGCTTTTATCCCTTCCCTCATTGCCTCTTCCACGCTTTCCAAAGTCAAACCGTTTACAACTATTTCCAAAACACTGTTCTCTTTTTCCAAAAGTTCTGTTTCAACCAGAGACTTTACAGTTGGACAGTATGCAGTGTTCGTTGAGGCTCCTAGAAATGGATATTGAGAGCCCACCTTGGATCCACTCCTCACAACTCCCCCAGGAAATGGGGCTATGACTCCCTCGATTCCTCTTACAGCCTCAACGGCCCTCTCTGAGGCTTTGAGAACAGATTCAACACTTTCTCCTATTATCAAAAAGTTTCCACCACCCACAGCCTTTTTTATCTGAAACTTCTCCTCAATCAGAAACTCACCCTCCATCACAGGAATCCTCCAGAATCTCCTCTTTTCATAGAGTTTGGATATCTGAAATCCGTCTCCAAAGAACCTGAGTTTTCCCCCTATGTTTATCTTCTTCTCGCCTTCAAGGGCATTGAAGCAGGCAGAAGTTGGGGAGGTCATGACGCACTGTCCTATTCTCTTCATGAGCTGAGCCTCCAGTTCCTTTTTAGAGCTTGCAAAAACCAGAACATAAACACCTGGTCGAAGATCTGGGGTATCTTCTGCTGGAACCATCCTCTCAATTGAAGCCTCACACCCACACATTATGACAGAAGTTGCAAAGCCTGCAAGGGAGTTGGCAGAGTTCAGAGCCCACTTCTCATTGAGAGCTGTTATCAAAATCCTCGCACCATACATCTTGAAAGCCTCTGCAAAGGTGTCCACTATCTCAACCCCATTTATTTGCACTGAATCACCTCTTGCCTTTTAAGATATTCATCAAACACTGGGTAGTTCTCAAAGTTCACGGTGTAGTACTTTTCAAAGAGTTTCCTAACCTCGTCTGTGGCAGAACCTTCTGTATCCACCCAGTAGGTTTTTCCGAGATAGTCCTTCACAATCTCCCCATCCTTTACAACTATATTTCCATCCTTTAAGACGTACTTCGCCTTTGAAAATGAATTCTCTATGTCATCTTCTGAGAAATCATAGATTGAAATATCTGCATCTGCCCCAACGCCAAGATGTCCTTTGTTCTTCAATCCCAGAGACTTTGCAGTTCCACTTCGAGTGATGATGACAATCTCTGAAAGAGTGTACTCTCTATCCATGCTCTCTAAAGTTGTTTTTTCTTTTGCTGCTTGGTGTACCTTTGAAAGCTCTTTTTCTCTTTCTCTCTTACTCATCAAAAGTGCAATTACCTTAGGATAGTGGTAGAAGGGTCCTGCATTTGGATGATCTGTAGTCAGAAAGACCTTAAATGGATCTTTTACTAAAAGGAAAATCTCAAGACCTATGGCCCACTGGATTGCGTTTACCATGTTCTTTCTCTTGAACTTGTAAGGTACTATCCCTGCCCCGGTCTCTAGCTCAACATCTGCATTTATCCACTTGTTTTTCGTCAGTTTATGCAAGGTGTGTTGCCAAGGACCATCTGCCGTCATAGTTGTAGCTTCCCCAAAAATCACCTGTCCAACGTCACAGGTTACTCTCTTCGATTTGTTGATGAACTTTGTCACATCTGATGCTCCAGATTCAAAGCTCATCCAATCCTCTCCTGCATAAGAGTTGAACTGGATGTGTGTTATGTGAATTCTCTTTCTCGCATTTTCCATGGTTTCTATGGTGGTTTCAAAGTTGCCAGGATGTCCCAAATTGTTGCAGTGGACATGGATGGGGTGGGGGAGTTTGAGTTCTTCGCACACTCTTTCAAGATTTGAAAGAATCTCCCTTGGAGTAACCCTGAAGTTCTCTATGGTTTCATCTAAGGAAGTTACGTTCTTTCCCCACTTCCAGTTTTCAACACCTCCAGGGTTTACTATCTTTATCACATATCCTTTTGTAGCCTTTAGAAGCCATGAAACGAACTCCTTGAGCTTTGAAAATTCGTTGTTTTCCACATAGCGTAGCACGAAGTAGTTCGATCCCATCAAGATCCACATTCCCTTGTCTATGATTGGAGTGTCTTGAAGTTCTTCGTGGGCGTGCTTTGCTCCGAGAGGTGGACATGCAGCCTCAAAGACCGAGGTGTAACCCATCTGGGCATACTTGTAGCCTTGAAAGAAAGTTGTGGGAATTGTGTATCCTGTTCCACTCCTGGTGATTCGGGTTTTTCTCATTACATGTTCTCTGTGATCCTCAGGTCTCAACTGCCTCCCATAGTTCACCTTGGAGCCTACGATGTGGGAGTGAATGTCCACTCCTCCAGGCATAACGATCAGGGAAGAGGCATCTATCACCTCTCCTTTCGCTTTCTCAACGATCTTTCCCCTCTCAACAAAAATATCCATTCTTTCTCCATGAATCTCGTTCAAAGGATCGTAAACGATGCCATTTTTTATGATCATGCTCTCACCTTTTCGATGATCCTTTCAAGAATCTCTACATCTGATGGAAATTCAGACTCAATTACCTTCCTGAGTTTCAATGGAACTCCATCCATTCTATAAGCTGTTCCCTCGGCAGAGATTCCACAAACTGCCGATGGAATCACAACTTCAGCTATGAGGGTTGATAGAGTTTGCTTTGGATCTATAACTATGGTGGGAATCTTTGCAGCATGCCTTGAGGCTTTAAATGGAAAGTTGGAGGCAGGATCTGAGGCTATGACAAGCAAGGCGTCAGCCTCCTCTCTAGAAAGAACGTCAACAGCAGAGAACTCTCCAGGATTGTAAATAGGGTATCCAAGTGAGAAGTTTACTGAGTGAGGATAGCCTGTCTGCCAAGAAAGAACAGAACCTGCTCCAGTCACGTTGTAGTGTCCTCTCATGGGAATTATGGAGAACTTGGTAAAGCTATTCAAGTCTCTGGCAAGGGATAGAGCTGCATCCACATTCATGTGCTTTCCTCGAGACATTGTGAGTCCCATTCCAAAGAAGATAACCCCAAACTTGCACCCCTTCATCTTCTCAACTAAATCGAGAATGTGATCCTTTGGAATGGAATCAAAGTCTTGAATTTCATACCCCTTCAAAGCTGACCTTATGATGGAGAGAAATTCAAAGTCTCTGTTGGGTTTTATCAGGAAGAAGTGATCTGCAAGGTTGACAGAAGTTGTTTTTCTCACATCCACCGCCACGATGGTTCTTCCCTTCCTCTCCACAAACATGCCCTTGGATAGAACAGAGTAGCGAGTGTGGTGTCTTGGATGGGCTTCCACAGGGTTACATCCCCAGAAGATGATGAGATCTGCCCTGTTCTTTATCTCTCCAAGGGTAGAACGGACAGCCCCAATGCTCTGGGTTGCAATCATGGTAGGACCGTGACAAACAGAAGATGTTGAATCTATGGTTGAACCTATGAGTTCTGCAAGCTCTATAGCCTTTCTCTGAGCTTCACACTCTGTGGAACTCAGCCCATAGATTAGGGGATAGTCTGAATTCTTCAAAATCTCTGAAGCTCTCTGAATAGCCTTTTCAATACTTACCTTTAAAAGCTCTCCATTTTTCCTGATCATGGCAAATTTCAAGGTCTCTCTCTCATGATTCAAATACTTGGATTTTGAGATTACACAACCATTTCTTACCTTTACGATCTTTCCTCTCTCAGTTGTAATCTCCAAATCATCACAAAGACACCCACAGAAGGGACAGACTATGTTTTCATGTATCACTCAATCACCTTTGAGTAAATCCGCAATCTCTTGCAAACTTAAAACCCTCTCATTGCTCTTCTCAATCTCTATTTCAAAGCCTTTTGATTCAGGCATCCCAGTACCTTTAGTATCCTTTCCTACTATGAGGTTGATCCAGGGTCCATAGGGAGAGAAGACCAATCCCTCTTCAAGGCTTGCCTTTTTACACTTCAGAACCACCGATCTTTGAAGAGTTTTAAGTTCTACGTTATCCCCATCTTTCAAAGAGAGCTTATCCATATCCTTTTCTGACAGAAAGGCTGTGGCAACACTTTCGAGATACTCAGAAGAACTCTTTCCAATCTCTAAAGCCTTTGCCTGGGCAAGGCTCCTACCTGAGATTAGGGTAAATCTCATTCAACCACCTTTATGACTTTACAAATGTTTAGTGCCATAACTTTTAAGCTTTGTGGTTTCAAATCGAGAGCCTAATCTCCTCTCCTCTAACTTTTGCAACGATCTCTACGTACTCCCCTAAGCCCGAACTGTCTAACTTTCTGCTCAAAACCTGCTGAATCTGAAATATTCCAGCGTTGTCCTCCATAGTAACGCCAATCCTTAAAGGTTTTTTCTCACCTCTTAAAATCTCAACCTTTGATATGGAGAGGGCAGAGAGAGAGTGAATGTCCAACTTTCCATGTTCAAATGGAATTCTCGCTCTCCCTTCTTCCATGTCTGTGCCATCTGCCACAGAAACTATCCCAGCCTCTATGGTGATACACCTAACTATCTCATCGTGTGAGTATATGCAGTGGAGCATGTCAGCCAAGATCTGGGTGAAGTGAGGACCCTGATACACCTTCAAGAGCGCTTCTTTTAGAAGAGGTAGAGCGAGGCTACACCCTATCACATGATGATACTCTCTGTGAATCATATTCCCAATGTCATGGAGATAGGAACCTGCAATTAAAACCATCTTTACAACTTCTAGGTTTCCTATACCCTCTTTGATGATATTTAGAGGAACATCATCTTTTATCACATCCAAGATCTTAAGAGAGTTTCTGGTTACTATTTTGGAGTGAGTTGTTCCATGGTCGTTGTAGTTCAATCTTCCCATCATCATCCTGTTCGAGGCCTCCACATAGGAATCACACTCTGTGATTGCTCTATAGAATTTCCAAGAGTCAGAACCTAAGAGTTCTGCTATCTCATCGTCCAACATAACCCTTCTTGAACCTTGAATGATTTAAAGGTTTTCATGAAAACTTGGAAATCCAACTAACCTTCCAAAACCTCGTACTCAT
>JBHIDS010000158.1:0-5453 GCA_046760205.1 Candidatus Methanofastidiosia archaeon | reverse complement strand
AATTTTTTTATAATTTGATTCCAAAACCATGAAAAGATAACTTTTATATACGTTAATAAGAAATTTATGCAAAAGATCTAATGGATTTTCTTAATGTAGATATCAATGTATCTCATTAAAATCCAAAAAAGCTGCCAACACTGCTCTTGAATCTTAGTTGAGGCGATGTTAAGATGAGAATAACAAAAGTTTTGATGAAAGACAGGAGAAAGTTGAATCTTTTTGTTCTTGTAATTTTATTCATATTCGTGATTTTGTTTTCAATGATCTTTATTTTGTCAGCTTTTACAAAAAAACCTGATTGGAAGTACAAAACAGGTTCAAGTATTTGGTCAGTCTCAATAAACCAAGATGGATATGTCGCTGTAGGTTCTTTTAATTCTTACGTCTATCTTTTCAACAGATCAAGATTTGATAACATTGCTTTACCGATAGGAATTTTGATATTTAGCATTACGGTTCTGATCCTTCTCATCTTGGAATTTAAAAAGTATATCAATGACTTATATAATATTATTGATTTAATTCTTCAAAGAATGAGAATTTTGCAGTTAGAAATGAGAAAAAGTATGAAATCAAATAGAAAGATCATGAGAATATTCGTAATTTTTTTATTACTCTCATTTCTTTACATTGAAAGCTCTAGAAATAATGAGTTTCCCATAACGAGAGATCCAAAAGATCAAGGAAGTCCAGCTATTTATGAGAATATCGTTGTCTGGACAGATTCGAGAAATTTTATCCCCGACATCTATGGCTATGATCTTTCTCCACCGCCTATCCCTCCATTTTTCTATGGTATTCTGGCTGTGATAGTATTCATAATATTTGTCCTATCGATATGGAAGAGGAGAAAAAGAAGTTATGATGATAAGACATAAATCAAATAGCATAAGATTATTGAGAGTTAATTTGAAAAATATGATGAAAAATAATTCTGTTCTGTCTAGATTCTATTCGTTTAGAATTTTGAATCCATCAAATGGTTGGTTGTTTGCAAAGTAATGAGGTAATCTTTACAAAAGAAGAGAAAGCTTTTTAAATGAGAATCTGAACCAAAGACATGAAAATCAGTGAAGTCTTAAACAAGAGCATAGACGTTGTTTCAAGAAACCCAGTGATCTTCGTTCCATACTTAGTTCCTATGGTTTTGCAGTTGATAATTGGTGTAGTATGGTTAGGACAGGTAGGGAGGTGGGCAGGATTTACCCCTCCAAGAGGACTAATGGGACCTGAAGAAGCTATGAGATTCTGGCAAGAGATGATGACATCTTTTCTACCAACGATGGGTATGAGTTTCCTTTTGGGTATTTTAAGCTGGATTTTCGTGGTGATCGCTACCGCCATGGCAATCGTGATAACTCTGGACTCTCTCAAAAAGAGAAAATCCACACTCTCAGGTGCCTTCAACATGGTGAGTGATAAGTTGATCGTTTTAATCATAGCAATCTTTGTAGTGAAAGTGCTCACAGGACTCGGATTCTGTGCCTTCATCATAGGAGCGATAATTGTGGCAATTCTTCTGGCTTTCGTCCCGCAGGGAATAGTGGTGGATGGACTCTCCTTTGGTGAGACCTTCTCGAAGAGCTACAACATAGCAAAGTCCAACTTTCTCGATGTCTTCTTAGTGCTTCTGGTTTTCTTCGTTGTAGGCGTTGTTGTGGGTTTCGTTCCAGTTATTGGAAATGTCTTAAAGCCCTTTATCGGTGCCTTTGCTACGGCAGCTCTAACAATTTTGTATCTTGACAGAAAATAATTTTTTATTTTTCTTTTAGAGATCCGATAAAGAACGGAATCAGATAAAAGGGAGTCACGAATCCCAAAACAAAACCTGTTAGAATCCTCAAAAAATTGGTACTCTCCCTTAATCCTATCAACTGTGTCCCCCCATCGATACCTATTGGTATGAGAGCCAACAAGAGATATTTTATGGGAGGAAGCCTAGCATCTTCAAGCTTTTTTAAGAAAGGATAGAGTAGGGCAGCGAGAAGAAAGCTGAAGTAGATTGCAAAGTCTCTTGCACAGACAGGAACCTGTCTCTCAAAAAGAAAAAGAGACCTCTCAGGCATTTGGTGGCAGATGTTGGAAAAGAAGGTATAAAAGAATTTAGGGATTTTACCATGGTTTGAAAAACTCAAGTATGGAGTTAAAAGAATCATAAAACACCAGATCAAAACTATCGATAAGAAAATGAAATAGAAGGTCTTGGGTTTCATAGAGATTCTTTCGTATAAAATATAAAAAGATTTTTATTCGAAAAGCTATTAAACTCCAAAAAGTTAAATCATTTATGAAAAAAGAAAAAGGCAAGCTCTGCACCCTAAAAGAGGCAGCAGAGTTGGTGAAGGAAGGTGATATCCTCTCTTTAGGTGGGATGACCCTCTACAGAAGACCCATGGCATTTGCCTTGCAACTTGCAAGGAACAAGATAAAAAACCTAACTCTTTTCAACCTAACCTCAAGTATAGAGTCAGATTTTCTTGTAGGTGCAGGCTGTGTAAAAAGAGTTAGGACTTGTTACTTTGGAATGGAGTTTTTGGGTCTTGCTCCAAACTTCAGAAGAGCTGCAGAGTCTCTAAAGATAGAGGTTATTGAGGAAACAGAGCTTACCATAGCCCTTGCTCTTCAAGCAGCGTTGATGGATGTATCTTTCCTTCCAACCAGAAAGCTCTTCAACACAGATATTCTTAAAGTGAGAGAGGATCTTGAGATTTTCAAAAGTCCTATTGACGATGAAAAACTAATAGCGGTGAGAGCTGTAAGGCCTGATGTTGCAGTCATTCATGTTCCAGTTTGCAGTGAGGAAGGTTACGCCCAAATTCCAGGAAATCTTGGAGTGGACAAGGAGCTCTCGAGGTGTGCAAAAAAGGTCATTCTAACCACAGAAAAGATAGTTTCCACCAAGGAGCTTTCAAAGAAAAGAGTTGAGATATTTGGATTCAACGTGGATTGTGTGGTGGAGTTAGAGAAGGGAGCTCATCCAACTTCTTGCTATCCCCTATATGCACTAGATCTTCGCAACCTTTTGGCATACATGTACGTTTCCTCTGAAGAGCAACTCTTTGAAAGTTTCTTAAAAGAATATGTTTTAGGAGTTGAAAGTCATAGAGAATATCTTGAAAAGATTTCAAAAATTCAAAAGATGGTGGAGGGGTTTAGATGAACTACACTCCAGACGAGATTATGGTTTGCTGCATCTCTCGTGAGATTCAAGATTACGATGTTTTGATTCAGGGAATCTCCACCCCCCTGGTGGCTTCTGGTTACATGCTTGCAAAGAAGCTTCATGCACCTAACTCTGTCTTTGGCTTTGCAGTAGGAAACTCTGTTGTTTTAGAACCAGCTCCTCTTTCCTTGAGATATTTTGAAGACTACTCTCTAAAAAAGGCAATTCACACCTTCTCCTTTGTAGAGTTCATAACTCAGGTTCTATCCTCTCAAAAAAGATTGGTGGAGTTCTTTAGGCCTGCACAAGTAGATACCTACGGAAACATGAACACCGTTGTGATTGGAGATTATAAAAGACCTAAGATAAGGTTGCCTGGAGCTGCAGGACTTCCAGAGGTTACCCAGACTTATCACGAATACTTTATCTATGTTCCAAGGCAGGATGAAAGAGTTTTTGTTGAAAATCTGGATTTTCTAAATGGTGTTGGATTTCTCTCTGGGCAGAGCACAGAGGAGAGAAGAAAACTTGGGATAAAGGGAGGAGGTCCTAAAAGAGTTGTGACAGACCTTGGAGTTTTTGGATTCGATGATAAAACGAAGAGAATGAAGTTATTAACAGTCCACCCCCACTCTTCTGTTGAGGAGATTTTGGAAAAGACAGGCTTTGAGTTTTCGGTTGAAGGAGTGAGAAAAACCAAACCTCCTACTGAGAAGGAATTAAAGGTTTTGAGAGAGGAGGTTGATCCTCTGGGACTACGAGAGCTTGAGACCATTCCATCTTTTAAGAGAGCTTCTTTTTTCATGGAGTTGCTTGAAAAAGATGTTTGAGAGAACTATTTAGTTGAAATGTTCAAACCCTCAAACCTTATAGATGGAGAGATAAGAGTTTGGTTTATCTTTTCCCTTTCTTCAATCAAAGAAACTCTTTTCAGGACATTATAAATGTTGTCTGAAAGCATCATTTGAGAAACTCCTCCAACAACTTCTCCCTCCTCTATCTTGAAGGCTGGAGTGCAGACAACGGAAAAATCACCACTTTCTGGGTTTGAGCTATGGGCTCCCTGAAAGCTTTTGACAAGATACCCCTCCCTCACATCTATCAACTCTTCAAAGCTGCACTCTCCCCTCTCAACCACCATGTTGGTCGGTCTTACAGAGATACTTCCAAATTTTAGGCTTCTTTGCGCATTTCCAGTACTTTTTCCCCCAACTCTCTTCGCCCAATAGTTATCCCAAATAAAGCTCTTCAAAACTCCTCTATCGACTATCTTGGTTTTCTGGCTTGAAACTCCTTCAGAATCAAAAGCTCTAGATGAAAGACCTTTTTCGTGTAGTGCATTGTCTGAGATAGAGAATCTCTCAGAGGAAACCACCTCTCCAATCTTATCAGCCAGAGCAGACTTTTCCCTGACAATGTTCTCTCCAGATACTGCCTCAAAAAGGGTGTAAGTGAAAATCTGCTCCAAGGCATTTGGTGCTATCACAACTTTTTTCAAACCAGCTTCAGGTTTCAAATTCTTCTTAGACAACTCCACGTCTCTCACTGCATTTTCGACTATCATATCTGTATCCAATTCATAACTTCTTGAAGCATCGAACTCAAAGCATCCAGGCGTTACCCCAACATCTGTTTTCCCTATCAGGTATATGAAAGAGAATACTCCAGTTCCCTTATCCTGAGCCTCAATTCCATTGGAATTTGTACAGTAGTTGTGTCCATAGAAAAGTCCTCCCTCAGCCATTGCGACCATGATATCTTTTGGAACCTTTTCGATCATTTCCCTTACTATTCTAACAAATTCTCCAGGTGGAATCTCTGGAATTTTTTCATCCCATAAACTAAGGTCAGGATAACTTCCTCTCTCAGGAAGGGAAACCCAATCTTCATCCTTCTTCCCGCTCTTCGAAGCCTTGAAAGCCCTTTTTGTAGCATCTTCGATGCTATTTTTGTCGAGTTTGTTGGTGTAGGAGAATCCCAGAGCTTTGTTTTTAACAAGCCTTACAAAAATCCCCCCTTCCTGTTTTTTTGAAACCTTGCTTATCTCTCCAAGTTCAGCTGCTACTTCAATTGAGTTTAAGTCTTGTATGAAAGCCTCAGCCTCCGTTGCTCCAAGCTTCTCAGCCTGTGTAACTGCATAATTGCACAAATCCAACATTTATCTCCCTCCGAATATTATTCCTCCCTTCTTTATCCTTAAGGAAGGACCTCCTGAAGTTACAAAGGCTTCCTGTCCCTTTCCACACCTTCCCTGTTCAAAATCCATTTCCCTCGAAACACCTTCAAT
>JBHIDS010000157.1:0-5468 GCA_046760205.1 Candidatus Methanofastidiosia archaeon | reverse complement strand
AAAGAGATGTAGGTGATTGTAAATGCAAGGTTTGCATAGATGAGGGAGCTTCTTTTAGAGAAGAGCTTTTGTGCAAAGTTCTGGATGAATCCTCGAAAGAGGGTTTCTTCTGTTAAACCTGTAAGAAAAAAGATCATGAGTGAGAGTGAGAGTGTTTTGATATTTACAGGTTCTACAACTTGAGGTTTTAGAATGAGATACTCCAAAAATCCCAAAGCAATTCCAAAGAGAATTCCTAAGGGGAGGTACTCTGAACCCCTAAACCTAAAAATCTTTCCAATCCCCCCAAAAGAACGAGAGAAGAGAACCAAAACCACAAAAAGGAGTGAGTAAAAGAACATTATCCTTTCAAGAAAACCAAAGGCATTTAAAGGGAGAAGAATCTCCAAGATTCTCATGAGAGGCAAAAAGTTCAATGCCATCAAGAGTTTTGAAACCTCATCCTCAAAATTCGCAAAACCAACGATGAGGGAGATTCCAATCAAAAAAATAGAGTGAAGCAAAAACCCCAACTCAAGGTTTCTTAAAATAATCAACTCTGCAGTTGAGATATAAATTAGAACAAACAAAAAAATCTTGGTTTTCATCTCTTCCCTCCTTTTAACTTGAGAGAGAGGAAGATGATCTCTAAAAATATCAAAGAAAAAATGATGTAGAGTAACATTTTTTTCATTCTAATCTTTCTAATTGCTTTGTAGGTTTCTATCAAATCCAGTAAATCTTCATACTCTTTTAAAGGAAGTCCTAAATTCTTTGCCCTTAAAAGATAATCCTTGGCTTTCGTGTATTTTTGCTCTTCTAAAGCCTTTCTGGCTCTCTCAACGAGGTTCAAACGATGTTCCTCTAAGGTTTGCAGGTGAGAGAGAATTCCATGCTCTATCATGTATCCCTTTCCTGAATTCGTCAAGGTTTTCTCATCTAAAAGCTCTTCTTTCATTTCAAAAATGTATGGATGTTCTGAGACTTGAAGGGTAATTAAAACTCTATAGCCACCCTGAATCTTTGAAAGTGAATAATTGGCTTTTATTCCCCCATACTCTAACTTCAAAACTCCAAGTAATCTTGGCTTTATCATTTTCTTCAAATCCTTTACATCTAGCTCATCCAAAGACAAGATCATCTCTATGCTCCCACTTGGAATCATCTCTATCTCAACGCCTTTACTCCACTCCTCAACCCCAAACTTTTTTCCATCGTTGTCCTCTAAGATGGGCATGTAATCCACTCCTGGAGTTTCATCAAAGTCACAGGAAATTTTCAAGATGTACCTTTCTTTTGGGTCAACCCAGATTTCCGCAGTTCCGTCCTTTGAAGTGAGAAAGGATTCAGTTTCTGCAACATCCTCTTCGAGAGTTGGAAGAATTCTTGCACTTTCTATAGGATTTCCATTGAAATCTAAAACCCTAATCTTAAAGCTTTGGTTATAATTTAGGATAACCCAGGATTCCTCCAAGTCATTGGGATTTACATATCTATATGCAAAATCAACTTGAGGAGTTTCAGGATCATCTGCTTCTATCTTCAGCACCTGGATTTTTGATGGAAGGTACCATACCTCAATCACTCCATTTAAAGAATTGAAGTGAAGTATTGAGCTCCATTTTTCCTCCTCAAAAAGGTACAGGGTTGCCTTAGCATCTATTATCTCAAGGTCATTATTCATCACGGTGAGAGAAAGCTTTTCAGGTTTTAACAACACAAATTCTCTCATCGAAGCCTCAAATCCCTCGGAATAGTTATCCACAAAAATAGGCATATAGTCAAGCTCTTGTGTTTTCGGGTCATCTGCCTCGATGCGAAAGGCGTACCTTTTTTCAGGGTCTAGGAAGACCTGGGCGATGCCATCATCTGATGTGAGAAATTCTTTAGTACTTCTCCACAGGTTTGAATCAAGATATAGGGGAGTTATCTTTGCTCCTTTTATGGGAGCTCCATTTTCGTCTGAGACTTTTATCTTGAAAGGTTTAGTTTTTGAAAGCTCGAAGTGGAATTCCTTAGGTGAAAATCCCATGCCATTGTTATCCACAAAAATAGGCATATAGTCAAGCTCTTGTGTTTTCGGGTCATCTGCCTCGATGCGAAAGGCGTACCTTTTTTCAGGGTCTAGGAAGACCTGGGCGATGCCATCATCTTGCGTTGTAAAAAAACCAAAATCCCTGAAAACTTCAGACATTTTTCTCTTCACCAAGTACTTTGGATATACTTTGGCACCAGAGATTGGTTTTCCTTGAGAATTTTTTACGCTTACAAGATATGGGAGAGGAGTTTTGAGAACAACCTCAAGGTTTTTTGGTGAAATTCCTCCTTCTTCCTCAAGGTATCTGGGAAAGAAATCCAAAACCTCTGTGTTTGGGTCGTCAGCCTCTATCTTAAAGAAATACTTTCTTGTAGGATCCAAGAAAAGCTCTGCAACCCCATTTTCATCTGTGTAGAAGTCCATGGTGGAGTACCATTTACGATTTTCTAAGTACGTGGGAGAGATCTTTGAATTTTTTATAGGATTATCTTTTTCATCTCTCACCTCTATCAAGTATTTTTTTGATGTGTTGATTCTAAGAGTGAGATTCTCTGGAAGGTAGCCTTTTGAATCGTTGTCATACCATGTTGGCATCATTTCATCCTTCTCAACGAGAAATGCAAACCTCTTATTAGGAGCTCCCCAAACCTCAGCCTTCCCTTCCCCTGTGGTTTTATAGAACCTGGTCTTTATTCTCTCTTCTCCCTCTATGTAGAAGAGATAAATCCTTGCATTTTCTACTGGATTTCCCTTCTCATCTTGTAGGTAAACCTCAAATTTTTCTGATTTTGCAAGTTTTATGGTTAAAGATTTCAATTCATACCCTCTCTTTCTGTTGTCTAAAAAAAGGGGCATGTAATCTTTGTTGCCTGAGGGATAATCTGAATATATCTTAAATGCATACTTTTTGTTTGGGGCTCCCCACATCTCCACAGTTCCATTAGAATTCGATCTAAAGGATCTGACTTTGATCCACTCACCCCCATACCTGTAATAGAGTTCGACGTTGACATCTCTTACAGGATACCCATCATCCAAAATTCTTAGAGAAAATTTCTGAGTTTTAGTCAATTGAACCGAGATTGGCAATTGGTTTTTTAAAAACAAGGGTAGAAAATCCATTCCCTCAGTTCTCGGATCATCGTACTCCATCTTAAAAGTGTACCTTTTAAGAGGATCGAGAGGAAGCAGGGCTTCTCCATTTTCATCAGTATAAAAAATTGAAAGGGTTCTCATCTCACCTCTTGACATATATTTTGGAATTACCTTTGCACCCTTTATAGGGTTTCCATCAAAATCTCTTACTTCGAACTTTGTGTACTTTACCTTCTGTAAAATGAACTCCTGAGAGGAAGCCACAAACCCATTCCCATCGTTATCAAAAAACTCATGGACAAAACCAAATTTTTCTATCTCACAAGATGAACATGAGATCTCATAACCATAAATCTTTTTGGGATCTATCCAGATTTTTGCAATCCCTTCATCATCTGTTCTGTAGGTTTTGGTTCTCTTCCAATCTCTTCCGTCTTTGTAGTATGGTGTAACCTCTGCTCCATGAACACCAGACCCTCTTGAATCTTTCACTGAAATTTCAAATTCTTGTGCCTTTCTCATGTCTATCTCTAAATCCTTCAGAGCATAGCCAATCCCCTCGTTGTCCAAGAATGAAGACATGTATCTAAGCTTTAGGTCTTCTGGCTTTAATCCTCTAAGGGAGAGTGGATCGTACTCTATTTTAAAGGCATACCTCTTGTTGGGAGCTACCCAAATCTGTGCCACTCCTCTATCATCAGTTTTAAATTGCATGGTTTTGATCCAAGCTTCACCCTCTCTGTAGTATGGGGTAATAGAAGCTTCCTCAACAGGCTTTCCATATTCATCCTTCAGCTCAATCAAAATTTTTTTTGTGGATGAAAGCACAACGACTAAATCTTTTGGTTTGTATCCAAAACCCTGATTATCCAAGTACAAAGGCATCTCTTTCATTGAAAAATCCTCATCGTAGGTGCCTCTAAATTTGTAGGCATACCTTCTCTCGGGGTCTAGGAAAACCTGTGCAATCCCTCTCTCATCTGTGATACCGGGTTGAATTGGGTGAAACCCGAGCTCATCATAATAGAGGGGGGTAATCATCACACTTTCAATTGGCTTGTTCATCTCATCTCTCACAGATATGAAGTAGGGCTGAGTTCGAGAAAGTTCAGCATCTATAGGTTTACCTTTAAAAAAAACATTCTTTATGGTTAAAGAAGTGTAATCAACCTTCAGAGTTTCTGGATAGTCGCACTCTATAAGTATGGTGTAGGAAACTCTTGGATCTACAAGAATTTCTACAAGGCCATTTTCATCGGTTGTGAAATCCCACGTACTTCCCTCCAAGTATCTCAAAGTTACCTTTGCTCCAACGATGGGTGCTCTGCCCTCATCCTTGACAAAGATTATGGCTTTTTTATTTTCCTTAAAGGCTGAATGTGTTTGGTCAAGAATTATGAGTTTTCCCTGATCTTTTGATGATATCCTTGGGAGATTAACTCTAAATTTCTTTTGCGTTATCTCACTTCTAATCTCCAAGGTATTATCTAAGAAAAGCTCTTCCCAGAGAGCAACAGTTAGCATGACAAAAACATAACCATTTTCATACCTGTACTGCTTTACAGAGTAATTGAGTTGGGTAGAGAAATCGAGAGAGAGAGGATAGTTTTCCTCATCCTCAAGCTTTAGAATGATCATGAAGCTCAATGCTCTCAACAGAGCCTTTCCTTTGGCATAGGTAAAATCCAAAGTGATGGTTTCTGAAGTTTTAACCTTAGTAGATGTAATTCTCTTCAGATAATCTTTGCCAGGGGTTAAAAGGTCATCTTTGAAAACCTCTATCCTGTACTCTCCCACAGGAAGCTTGAGGCGATACCTCCCTCTCTCGTCTGTATAGGTTTCAAACCTAAATTCTTCATCGTAACCAACTGAAATTTTTCTTATGGCCTGAACTCTTGCATAGGGAAGAGGTTCTCTTGAAAAAAAATCCTCCACCTTTCCAACTAACTCCCCATACTCTATTGGAGTTTCTTCTTTTGACGTAGGAGTGCTTAAAAGGAAGAACAAGATCACCAACAAGTTGATCTTTTTCATGAATCTTGTTCTATAGGATGTTTATAAGATTTTTGGGGTTTGAAAGAAGTGTGTGAATAATTCGACTGAAAAGTTTAACCCACAGATTAACCAACCAAAATCATTAAATAGATACCTTTCATCTCCAGAATTTCCTGTGTAAATCTCTCCAAATGGCTTGTATATCAGATAATCAGTAAACAAAGCATTCCCATTTCCATCGGTCATCTGCCTCGTTGAGCCAAGGTGATCAACATGATAATAAGTTGTAACTCCATTCTCAATCTTTGCCAAAGAGCCAATGTACTTTGTCTCCACACCAGTTTCTATCACCTTCTCATAT
>JBHIDS010000156.1:0-5506 GCA_046760205.1 Candidatus Methanofastidiosia archaeon | reverse complement strand
TCTTTAAATCGTTTTTCAATAAATTCTTCATATTCATTATCTTTAATCTTTTTTCTTATTATTTCTATTTCTCTTTGACATTCCCAAGCATTGTGAAGTGCTCTCCTTTTCCAAGCTTTTTCACCAAGTAATTCATTAAATCCATATTCTTTGCATACTGGACAATCACATTCATAATCCTTACCTTCATATAAAGGAGTCCAAGATTTCGTTCCTTTCTTTATCACATACACATTGCCTTGATAAAAAATCATATGCCTAACTCCTTTCCATAACCATGTTTTTGCGTCTGTGCTATCTGCACCAATGAAGAACATTAATGGCATTAATCTTGGAGAACCAAGACCAAAAACATGAATGAAAGAATCTGGAAAATTCTTTCTCACCCAACAAACAACATCAATAACATGTTTAACTTTATTTACTCTGAAAGGATATAACATGGCAACTTGACTTCCAACCCCTATCAGATGCTTATCATCAATATATTTTGATGACTTCTTTAATGATATCTCATCAAATCCATGGATAACTCTTATCATTGGAAATTCAGCAAACTTAGACATCTCTTTGATATTTTTTCCAGTAAGTTTTATTCTCCTTTCAAAATCTTCAGGATTATTTGGATTTAGTGGGAAATCTAAAGAAACTCCAATATCTGGTTTTGCTTTGTTCTGGATTTCTACAACATACTTGGCATCAACATCAATTCTATCTTCCTTTAGAAAATAATATCCTCCACTATCCATCATAATAAAACTTTGACAATCAAGATAAGAGTGAATCCCTTCATCCATTATTTCTTTACTACCTTTTTTATTTCTATAAATATCATAAGCATTTGTGAGAACTCCATCAACACGAAAATGTTTCCATACATGAGGCTTATCTCCCAACCTGAATCCAAAAAATAGGATTGGAGTTTCTACCTTTCTTCCATTATTTTTTAAAACTCGTCTTCTTCCAAATTTATATTCTTCTTTAAGTTTGAAATACAATTAATCAACTCCCAATTTTCTTAAATATTAGTAACTCTTCAGAAGCACCTTTTCCAAACCATCCATTCAATATTGTAGTAGTTGGTAAGTCTCTTATTTTCTCTCTTTTTATTAAAGAGAAATTCTGATCTTGTGTTAGCTCAATAATAATTTCATTTAATTTGATTTCAACATTAGAATGAACAGTATTTCCAATAGTCATTGCCATACGTCTATTTCCTCTCAAAATTCTGTTGATTTCATGTAAAGCTCTGAACATGGATTTGGCATAGTTTCTGATTATCTTTGCAGATTCAAAAGCATTATTTTCTTCAAGTTTTTCAATTGTTTGAGAAGTTAATGTAAACTTATCTAAATCTAATTTCACATCACTCAAGTGTGGAGGATGTCCAATAATTCTTTTATTTAATTCATTTCTTTCCTTTTTGTATTTCATTGAATTTAAGAGAATTAAAGCAAACCTATACGATGTTAGATATCCTCTTGCTTGGATGTAAGGGGGGGAGGTAACAATAAAATCAACTGTATTCTCATTCATATGTTGATGCAAATTCTTTATATCACCCTCCCAAACTTCTGCACAAACATTTTTTATTGGGAAATTTTTTATATCAGATTCTATCATCTCCATCTGTCTTTTAAATAAAGATAAAACAGGTGCATCTTCAACTTGTTGTTTCTTCATTTTCATAGTAGTACTACCATCTCTTCTTAAGTTTGAAACATCAAATAATATGCTTATTAGTCCCAACAAAAAGATATTTCTGATTTCTTCATTTGATATTTCCATGATTCTTTTCTTAATCACCCATAATTTTTTGGAAATTGTATCACTATACCAATTATCACCTTTTATTATTTCAATTTCTTTTTTATCAAATTCCAATTTTTCTTGTGATTTTTCAATAAACATACCTAAGAGAGTTCTTTTTGACTCAATAGTAGGAAATAATTTGAATAAATCCAAGAAAAGTTCCTTTCTCTCCTCCTTAAAAACTCTATAATCTACTTTCCAATTACCCTTAACCCTTGACATCAAGACAGCCAATGGATTTAGATCAAGACCCTTTGCTACCCTCTCCAATTTAAGAGCTTCAACAAGTGTTGTTCCAGAACCAACAAAGGGATCAAAGACCAGGTCTCCTTTTTCTGTGTATTTCTCGATTAAGTCTTTCACTAATAAGGGCGAAAATCCTTCTAAATATGGATACCATCTATGAATTGGAAGATTTCTTGTTTCAAAACTTTTTGAAGTATTGAGTTCAAGATTTTTCATTGTATCCTCCACTATCTATCCTTTTTTAGACCAATAGCTTCTTGAATTTTCTTTTTCATTTTTTTCTCCAAAAATTTTTTTGCTATCATAGTTATTGCTTTGTTATTGGAAATATTTTTCTCTGTTTCTAATTGAATTTTCCCTTCATACTTTGAAATTTGAGAAAAGGCTCCTTCTTCAAGCATAATGTTGTGCTTCTTCTGTGTCATCATTCTTATTATTCTCAAAAGGGGTTTAAAAACTTATGGTTTGTCATCTGTCTGAAAGTTCTCCCATTTACTCATCACTCAACTTTGCATCAGAATCGGTTTTTCAAATAAACCAAAATCAAACCTCAAAGTATTCTGAAACCTTGAGAATTTTTGAATTTATTTTCACTTTTTTAAGTTCCTCAACCAACCCCAAAGCATCCTCAATCTTTTCCCTCTTGTAGTGAATGGGAATCACAAGTTCAGGTTTTAATCTCTTAAACTCTCTTAGATAGTCTTTGTAGTTTGATGGAAAGCAAGCTGAAAATATGATGTCTGCCTTTACATCTGGGAGCTTTGCAGAGTCTCCTGAATGAAGCAACCTTTTCTCATCTTTTACGAGAAAGCTGTAGGATTCCAAAGCTCTAAAGCAGTGACTTTCATGAATCTCAAGGTTTGCAATTCTCATTCCAGCTCTTATCTTTCTCCCTGAGAGAGAGTACATCTCTAAAACCGTTCTTGGTGCGAGCAACTCTCCTGAAAGGCTTTTGAACTTCTCAAAGTCAAAGTGATCCTGGTGTTCGTGGGTCACACATATAAAGTCAATATCTCCTCTAGGTTTTACATCAAAGTTTGGGTCTATCAATATGTGATCCTTTCCAAATAACTCGATGCAGGAGTGGCCTAAGTAGCGGATTTTCATAAAATCATCTATCCCTTGCAATCATAAAATCTGAGATTTTAAACAACTCTCTTTTGTACTTGGAATCTGGAAAGTCTCCTATTGCCTCCTTTGCCTTTTTAATGTATTTTTTTGCCTCAAATCTTGCCAGGTCTGGAGCCTCACTTTCTCTCACCATCTCCAAAACATTCCCCTCATAAAGCTCATCTCCATAGAGCTCAAAGGCCTTCACCAAAACATAGTTGGGTCTTCTCATCAACACATCGCTCCCAATGGATTTCCCAACTACGAGTTTTTTTCCAAGAATGTTTAGGACATCATCCTGGATCTGAAAAGCGATGCCAAAGTTCTGTCCAAAGCTCCTAACCTTTTCCAAAATCTTTTCATCCTCAGTGACAGCCATTGCTCCCAGAGAAGAGGCAACGAGAAACTGATGGGAGGTCTTTGCCTTACAAACCTCTAAATAATCCTCCTCCCTCATCCTAGAAAAATCAATGTCAAGCTTCTCCCCAAAAGAGGTCATTCTCGCTGCTCTTGAGAGTTCTTTCAAAGCCTTGGGAGTCACCCTCTCTGAGAAAACCTCAAAAGCCTTGTAGGTTATGTAGTTTGCAGCTATGAGGGCATTCTTTGGTCCATATTTTAAGTGTAAGGTCTTCTTTCCTCTCCTTGAGGAATCCTCGTCGATCATGTCGTCATAGATTAGAGAGACGTTGTGAAGGAGTTCAACGGTGAGAGCGTAAGGCAGTGCATCCTCTAAGCTTCCTCCGAGAGTTTGGCAAACCAAAATTCCCAGAACAGCCCTAACTCTCTTTCCCTCTGAGATATGGTAAAGGGAGATTTCCTTTATTGCTGGGTGATCATCCTCAAATAGTTGATGTATCCTCTCATCGACAAGTGCTCTGTAATCCTCAAAGAGTCTCATGATGTCACCTTAAAAGGTTTGATGGAATGGTATATAAAGGTATCTCCTTTTATTAAAAACGAGAGATATGTATTCAGACTTTGCGAAAGAGTATGACTTGATGATAGATTGGAAGAAGAGATTGAAAAGAGAGATTCCATGCCTTTTGAATATATTCAAAAGATTTAGGGTGAGAAAGATTTTGGACTGTGCCTGTGGAACTGGAGAGCATCTTCTTGCTCTTGTATCATGGGGTTTTGAGGTGGTGGG
Source organism: Candidatus Methanofastidiosia archaeon (assembly GCA_046760205.1). Classification (GTDB taxonomy): domain Archaea; phylum Methanobacteriota_B; class Thermococci; order Methanofastidiosales; family SZ-28-30; genus JBHIDS01. The sequence goes on along the minus strand of JBHIDS010000156.1, from coordinate 1,191 downwards.
AACAGATTCCTCAGAGGAGATGCTTGAAAGAGCAAGGGAGAAGGCAAGAGAAAGAAACCTTTCTCTTGAATTCAAAAAGACTTCCTTTGAAGTGCTTTCCTCAATCTTTAGAGAGGAATTCGATGCGGTACTCTGTCTTGGAAACTCTCTCCCTCACGTCTTAGAAGATAGAGAGCTTGAAGCCTCTCTTTTTGGAATGTATGAAGCCTTGAGAGAGAATGGAATTCTTCTGATTCAAGTGAGAAACTACGATTGGATTTTCAGAGAGAGGCTCAGATTCATGAAACCCTCTTCAAGGATCTATAAAAATAAAGAGTACCTCTTTTTCAGAATGTTGGACTTTTACGAGGATGTAATGAATTTCAACATCATCACCTTTATCAAAGAAAATGATGAATGGAACTTCAAAGTGAGAAGTTCTCCCCTAAGGCCTTTGATGAAAGAGGAGTTGAGGAAATTTTTAAAAAAAGCAGGATTCTCAAAGATTGAATTCTATTCCAACTACAAACTTGAGAGATGGAAGAGAGAATCTGTAGATACTGTGGTGCTTGCATTGAGGTGATTCACTTTATAGATGAAAGCTCAAGGTTAGGAGAGACGCAAAGAGAATAGAATGGAAAAACTCAGAAAATCCAAGCTTTCTCAAACTCGAGATAGGGCGTTTTTCAAAACTTTCCGTGAGTGTCTTTGAAAGCATTGGGATGTAGGCTATTGGAGAGAAGGTGGGGATTAATTCCCAAAATGCAAGAAAGATCAAGAAGGTTAGAAGAATTATGTGATATGTAAGATTCAACGCTCTTCTCCTTAAAATATCTCTTTTATAGAGGATTCCCAACTTCAGTTTGACATAGAAAACACTTCCTGAAAAGTAGGAGAAATTCAAAAACCACAAGATAAAAGCAAGCCCATCCAATTTTCCTGTGGTTAGGTAGTAGGCGAGAGGAGAGCTCATGCTCAACCCGAAAATACTCAAAATTTCTCCAAAAGTAGTTCTATCCCTCTTTGTTTTTAAAAGGAGGATGTAGGTTGTAAGGAAGATAAAAAATAATGCTCCAAATATCAAGAGATAAAAGAGCTTAAAGAAAACCAAGAGAAAACCTGAAATCAAGAGGGTAAGAGAGGTATAGAGTAAAAACCAAAAGATTGTCTTTTCCTTCTTGTCATTTTTCAAAATAAGGGATAGAGAGTATC
>JBHIDS010000155.1:0-5518 GCA_046760205.1 Candidatus Methanofastidiosia archaeon | reverse complement strand
CAAAATTTTTAGAGAAATGAACCCAAATGTAATAATCCTTGCAGGTCTGACAGTTAACTGGGTCTATGATAATGCTGATTGGATGGCATTCTTAGAGACGGTGGGAAATTATGGTAAGAAAGAAGAGATAAAAATAAAAGAAAATATGTATTTGAAAAAACCAAATAGCGAAAGATGTGCCTTTGGCTGGACTTCTAAGAAATGGGGGCATGAAGAGATTTATGCAATGGATCCAAGAAATCCCGAGTGGATTGAATTGATAACTTCCTTTTACAAAAATGTTTTGGATCAGCCCCAGCACGATGGAATTATCATCGATATGGTCACGGAAAAGCAATGGTGGTGTCCTGAAGCAATAAGTGATAAAGAATGGGTAGAGGCAACGAAAGTGATTATGGCGAAGATAAAGCAGCTAAATACAGAGAATAAATTGATTATCTTCAATTCTGGCAGGGATTTTTCAGAAATTGATGAATATAGTGAGTTTATGGATGGTTATCTCATGGAGAACTTTCTTGGTAAGCAACTCAAAACCAGCTTTGATGAGGGACTAAAAGCTGCGGAAAGCGAGTACATAGTTATTTATGCAGTTGATACCGATGACACAGGACAGAAGGACCTAAAGAGAATGAGGTTAGGGCTAACCTTGAGCTTGCTCAACGACAACACCTATTTCACCTATGATTTTGGTCCAAGGGATCATGGTGGGGCATGGTGGTTTCCAGAATATGATGTTGAATTGGGAAAGCCTTTGAGTAAATACTATAAAAAGGATGGAGCCTTATGGAGAGAATTTGAAAATGGTGTTGTTCTTAGCTCTCCCTACTCTGAAGTTAATGTCAATTTTGATGAGGAATATATGGATGTAACAACAGGCACGATATCAAAATCATTCACCATAGAGAAAGGGGATGGAAGGATATTTATAAGGATAGGTGAGAAGGATGAGATATGATATTTTGTTGATTTTGGCTGTTATTGGAATTGGTTTGATTAGTGGTTGCGTTAAGGAAATCCCAAAGCAACCCCCAGCAGAAATACCAAAAGGTGTTTTAGTAAAGGAAATTCCAGAAACTGCAGATATACTTTTCACTTCAATAAGATATGTTTTAAATGATTTAGCTTGTTTGGATGATAATTACCATTTGAAGGATAATTTTGTTAATGACGCTGATTGCAGCAAGAAAATTTATGACCCTAAAGCCAATGCACTTGCCTCTCCTAGGCAGTTGTATGCTATGGATATAGAGGAAAGAAATGTTATCCAGATAACAAATATGGATTGTTTTTTTACAACTGGGCAGGTAGTAGACTCTAATACTATAATGACTGATGCTGCATGCTTGGATACAGATGGTGATGGAATAATCACAGATAGGGATAAGAAAGAGCTCTATCTTTTAGATTTGGTTACAAAGAAAATGGATTGCCTTACTTGTGGATTGGGATTGGATGCAATAAACAATCCTGATTATTCTCATGTAAACAAAAAAATTGTTTTTTCAGCTCAAAAAGATGGCAAATTTCACAACTATCTCTTTACAATTGATGCTAATAAGAATCTTTCCCAGATAACAGATGATGGTGAGTACATGGATTTTGATTGCTCATGGTCTGAAGATGGAACAAAGATCGTGTTTAGCAGACTCCCTCTACCTGCCTTCTCAAAACCAACAGAAGTTTGGTTGATGGATTCAGATGGAACTAATAGGGAAAAGATAACTAATGGTGGGAGCAATCCCAACAATGAAGGACCTCATGGAGTCTATCCAATCGGAATCGATGCTGACCCAGATTTGAGTCCTGACAACAAGAAAATAGTCTTTTCGAGACTAATAACAGGCAAAAGAAACGAAGGATTTGGAGTTTACGAATTGATTATTATTGATGTTGACACCAAGAGGGAAGAGATTTTGGATTCTCGATATGCAAACATGGTGCCTGAATGGAAATCTGAAGGTATTTTATTTATAAGACAGGTTGGTGCAACCAATCCAATGGATAGAAAACAAAGTTTATACATCTATAAAGATGGAAAATTTGTAGAATTGGAAGAGTTCCCATATAATGTGTTTCCTATTGGAGCTTATGGAGGGAGTTGGATAGAATGGACAAAAAAAGCTTAATAGGAATCTTGATCATTGGAATGGTTTTGATCAGTGGATGTGTTGAACAGAGGAAAGAGTATCCAAAACTTGAAATAGGAAAGATAGGAATGTGGGTTAATCCCTATGATGAGGGTTACCAAAACTATATGAAGGCTCTGGGTTTAGCAAGGGAGGGGGGAGTGCAAGTTGTTCACTACTATGCAAGGTGGAGCTATATTGAGCTGAAAAAAAATGTTTATGATTGGAAGATTTCTGATTTTGTAATTGATAACTTTCACAAGAAAGATTTTGAGATCGTTGTTGTGATTCCCATAATATTTTCAACAACCATAGATGATTTGCCTCAAGATTTGGAATTCAAAAATTTTGCTGACCCTCTCCTTGTTTCAAGATTTGAAAACTTCCTCAATGTTTTTTTGAAAAGGTATATGGGAAAGATAAATTATCTTGTGATTGGAAATGAGGTTGACATCTACTTTGCAGAACACAGAGATGAACTGAAGGACTTTAGAGAATTCTTGTTAGAGATTTTTGATTTCTTAAAAGAGAATTATCCAGAGTTAAAGATTGGGACTGAGTTTGCATACCACAATGTTTTGAAAAAAAATGCAGAATATGTAGTTAAAGAGTTAAACATTGGAGATTTGACATTCTTTACCCTTTACATTTCAGATGAAGAGTTTAACTTTTCAGAAGATATTGAAAATGTGGAGAAATACTTCAAGGGAATGATGAAAATTTCTGAAGGTAAGAGAATTGCCATAGTTGAAACCTCACAGAGCAGCTCTGAAATCCTTTCAAGCTCAGAGGAAAAACAGGCTTTGTATGTAAAAGAGATTTTTAGAATCTTGAAGGAGAACAGAAATAGAATTGAGTTTTTGATGTGGTTAACGTTGCATGATTCTGAGCCTGAAGATTGTAAAAAATCTGCAGAGTTTTTTGTGAGAGACCACCCAGAATTTCTAGAAAATGTGGAAGGAATTTCCAGGTTCCAAGAGTTCATGTGTTTTCTTGGCTTGAGAAACTCTGATGGATCTCCAAAGCTTGTATGGAACGAGTGGTTAAAACAGGTGGAAGATTATTATGAAGGGATTTTATGAAAATATTTGCAATTTTTTTAATCCTAATTCTTTTTTTAGGTTGTTTGGGTCAAGAAAAAAAGATAGAACCTCAAATTTCAAGAGAAGATTCAATTCCAAAAAATGCCCTAAAGATGACTCCAGAAACCGATATTTATCCACCAAAGCTTCATTCAGATGAATATGAAGAGCCTATTCCTCTACCCTATCCAATAAATACTGCTGGGGGGGAGGATTCTGCATTCATAATGTCTGATGGAAATACTCTCTATTTCTGGTTCACTCCTGATGTCAACATTTCTCCGGAAAAACAATTTCTTGATGGAGTGACGGGAATTTATGTTTCCAAGAAGCAAGATGGTGAATGGGGCGAGCCTGAGAGAATATTTTTGCAAGATGAGGGTAAACTTTCACTTGAGGGATGTGCCTTTGTTCAAGATGATAAAATGTGGTTCTGTTCTGCAAGAGAAGGTTATACTGGTGTTCAATGGTTTACCGCAGATTACATAAATGGAAAATGGCAAAACTGGGAAAATGCAGATTTTAATCCTTATTATGAGGTCGGAGAACTGCACATTACAGCAGATGGCAGTGAAATGTATTTCCATTCACCAAGGGCTGGAGGAAAGGGGCAGTATGACATATGGGTCTCAAAATGGAAAAACGATGAGTGGCAAGAGCCTGAGAACATCGGGGTGATTAACACCAAAGAAAATGAGGGCTGGCCCTTTATAACACAAGACGGAAGTGAATTGTGGTTTAATAGAACATATTTAGGAAGCCCAGCTATTTTCAGATCAAAAAAGATAAATGGTAAGTGGCAAGACGCAGAGCTTATCATATCACAGTTTGCAGGTGAACCATCTCTTGATAATGCAGGAAATATTTATTTTACTCATCATTTTTATAAAGATGATAAGATGATAGAGGCTGATATTTACACCGCCAAGAAAAAATATAAATCTTCCGCCATTCTAGGTTGTGGAGCTGAAATTCCGAAGGGTGTTGAAATATGTGAAAATTGTGAAAAGAATTATGAAATCAAAATCAACGAACTCAGAAAACAAAGAGATGAAATGAGAGAAATCATTGAAAATCTTGAAAAAAAGTTTCTATCAGCAGAAATAACAAAAAAAAATACGAGGATTTGAAAAAGAAATGGAATTTGAGGTTGGCTGATGTTGAGGAAAAGATGATAAATTTGGAATTGAAGAGAAAATCCCAAGAAATCCAATTTTTGTTGGAATTTGAACCCAAATAATCTTTTTAAAAAAGTTTAAATTTCAAAGGTTTGTAATTTTCTATGTGAAAAGGAGATACATAATTTTGATTCTCGGAATAGGAGCTATTCTTCTACTCATGATTGGTGAGGATAGGGAGCCTACTGCTCAAAATAAAAACAGTTATGTTACTCAGGACATTAATACCTTCAAATACTTAGGGGAGTTGAATACTGAAGATGACTTTAAAATTGCAGCAAGATATGATTTGCTGATATTAAATGAGGGTGAAGCAGTGCCCGAGAAAATATCAAAAATCAGATCGTACAATCCCAATGTGAAGATAATACTTTATACCATGTCAGAAGATTTGCCAAACCCAAATCATCCATTCTTTAGAGAACATCCAGAGATTCATCCATCGTTGCAAAAGATGTATGAAGACATCAACAAGAATCATCCAGAATATTTCTTGCTCGATAGTAATGGCAAAAGAATCTATCTTTGGGTATACGATCAGATGTTTAAAGAGCACTATCCAAATACTGAGGAGAAGCCAGGACACTGTTTAGACCCAAGAACAGGATGGGCAAATTACTACAAGGATTATGTGCTGAATTCCATAGCTCGGGGTATATATGATGGTGTGTACTCAGATGCTGCCATGTCTTATGAAGAGATGAAGGATGAAGGCAATATCAAATATTGGAAGGTAGATAATGGACCAGAAGAATGGAATCAAGCTGTCCATAAAATGTTGAAGGGCATTGAAGATTCACTGGGCGAAGATGCGATAACAATCTACAACAATGGTTACAATCTCTGGATTGATGTTTACGATGGCAGGCTGTTTGAGTGGTTTCTCTCGAATTGGGATTATGCCACTCTTGGAGGAGAGCAGTGGCTTCTCCACATACAATCTGCAAAAGAGACTGTGGAAAGTGGAAAGATGTTATTTGCTATGCAGTATGGAAATACCGATGAAGACAGGATGTATGGTTTGACATCCTTTTTACTGATCGCCAATGATAAGAGTTACTACTCCTTCAACGAACAAAGTGTTGATGACCAAACACCTTGGCTTTGGTACCCTGAGTATGAGACAGAGATT
>JBHIDS010000154.1:0-5558 GCA_046760205.1 Candidatus Methanofastidiosia archaeon | reverse complement strand
GGACCTGAGCACTACTTCACCATCATAATGACAGATGGTACCTGGGACGACGACAAAGATGGCATAAAGGACACAGAGTGGGACGATGGTATCGACTTCAGTGTGGAGTTCAGAGTACCTGGAGCCACGTACACGGAGAGAACCGCAGTGGATATAGACCCAGCAGAGCTTGTAAAGCTCGATGTGGAGGTAGATCCATCAGCCGTTGACAAGAACTTGATTTTGATCGGCGGTGCAGTGGCAAACTCCATAGTCCAGCAGCTCGTTGACATGGGTGTTGGTCCAGACGATGGTTCTGCAGCAGACTGGTTCACAACTGAGGGCGACTTCAAGCTCTACACAGACCCATTCGGTACCACAAAAGATGTGTTGGTTGTCGCAGGTCCTGACAGAGAAGCCACAAGAGCAGCTGCCATGGATTTGATTTCCCAGATGGGATAAAAAAATTTTTTTTCTTTTTTCTTTTCCCTTCTTTTCAATCCCAAAGCTTATAAATCAAGATAGAAATTTATCTTGGTGATTTTATGAAGTTTAAGAAAAAGTATCTCATCGCCTTAACTCTCATAATTATTATTTTAACTTCCTACATCTACTACGGTTCGAACCATGTGTGGGAAATGGAAGGTACTCCCAAATCCCAGGTTTTGGAACTCAGATTAGAGGATAGAACTTTAGAGGTTACAATAGAGTCCTATCTTGAAGAAGAGCTTGACTCCTTAACCTACATCAAGTTAACTCTCACTGCTCCAGATGTGAGAAAGATTTACCTCATCTTCAACACCCGAGGTGTGGATGGGAAAGGAATCCAGCAGATAACGAAAGCGTCAGGTGTCATAGGGTACGCCATAGGATTGAATGAGATGAACGTGCTTCCAAGAGAAGAGGACACCATAAGAAGAGCCCTTATTTTTTCAGGCTTCATGGGAGGTAAGAGCATGCCCATAATCTATCTGAAAACTCCAAATGTTGGTGGAGAAAAGAACAGAATTATCTTAAAAGATCACATAATCATCTTGGAATCAGAGAGTTATGAGGCAATCTCTGACCTTGCACAATTTATCTTCAATCTCCTCTCTGGTTGAGGTAAATGAAAACAGGGGAAGAGTATATCTTGTCTAAGTCCATTGAATCTAGAACATTTTTTTTGTACTCTCTCCTCTCAAAATCTGCAAAGTAAACGTAGTTTGCATTGTACTTTTTCAGTATCTCAAATTTTCCATTGTAGAAGTCATCCACATCCGCTGTCCTTTTAAAAGATGTAAAGCTTCCACTCTCGTAAGCCCCTTTTACTGGGACTCTTTTTGAGATAGAGGCTATTATGGGGGCATTAAACCAACCACTCATAACGATTATGCCCTCAAGAGAGTTATCCTTTAAAAACCTTATAGCCTCAAACTCTTCTTCTGTTACCTGTGGTATCTGTTCTCTCTGAAGCTCAAATGCCTTTGGGAAGGTTCCTAAAAGGATCAAGATAACGAGATATGATGTGTATCTCTTTTTGGAAAGTATATTCAACGTAAAAGCTCCAAGTACAGAGAGGGGAAGTGGGAGAAACTCCACGAACCTGTAAGGAAGAAGGGAGAGTCCAAAGAGATGGTTCAAGGTTAAGAGAAAGTTTGCGAAGAGCATGGAGATTATCAAAAGATTTTTCTTTTTGAGATTTTTCAAATTAAAGATTCCAAAAAAGGCAAGCAAAATTAATATCCAGCCCAACCTTTTTGGATAGAGGGAAATTTTTTGGGCATACCCAAATGGAATCTTACTTACAAATCCAAATCGAGAAAGGTGATACAAAAAAGGGGAAGAGATTGCAAGAGAAAAAAATAAGAGGAGCATGAACTTTTTGAGAGGAAAAAGCTCTCTTCTCTTTAATGAGAGAAAAGAGGAAAATGTGAGAAGTGTGAAGTGATAGGAGATTGCAGAAAGTCCATGAGTCATGATCAATGCCCCTCCAACGAGGATCGATACCAAAAGACCTCTTCTATTTTCAATGGTAAAACCTAAAAATCCCAGAGGAATGAGAATCTGTGCAAGATTTTGAGGAGTTGTGAGATTTCCCCTCACAATCTCAGTTGGAACCAGAATATAAAGGAAAGAGGCAAGAAGTGCAATCCTCTCATCGAAGAGTTTTTTCAAGAGAAAATAGATTGAGAGTATTTGAAGAGGGTTCAAAATTAGAGGCAGAATCCTTGCAAGTTCCATCATCGAAAACTCGTAAAATAAATTTACAAATTCAAAGCTTAAAGCCATGAATATGTGAAAGAGGGGAGGATAGGTGTGGGGTCTTCCCTCTGGTCCAAAGGAGCCATAGTCCCAGAGCAAAATGCCATGTGTCGTCTCTTCTGAAATTCTTATGTGGTACCAAACATCCCAAGATAGAGGATAGGGATGGGTGAAGTAGGGAATTGAAGTGAAGATGAGAGATGAAAGCAGAAGAAAAAAAAGGGGAGCTTTAGGTTTCATAAACTTTTCCTTTCAAAGGCCTGAAATACTTTATATCCATTATAGAGCCCTCTCTTTCCTTTTTTTCTTTGAAGAGAGCCTCTACCTCCATTCCTATCTCCACATCCTTGGCATCGATTTCTGAAACTCTGTGAATCAACCCTCCATGAGTGGAATCGAACTTTACAAAGGCAATGACCATTGGTTCCTCTAACTTTTCGTTGTTTATGTCAATATAAGAAATTGTGTATGTTAAAATTTTGCCTCTGTTTTCCAAACTCACCCACTCCTCAAGCCTTTCAAAGCATCTCTCACAAAAAATCCTTGGAGGAACATAAATTATGTCACACTTCTTGCACCTTCTTCCAAGAATTCTTGCATTTTCTCTCATCTCCTCAAAAAACCTTTCTCCTGCAATCCCAGCTGTGTAGAAGTACTCTACTGGAATCTCACCCATTACATGTACCATATCTAAAACTCTTGTGATTCTTTCAATCATTTCCCCACCTCTAAAGGTTTGAAATACTTTATGTCTGTTATCGAGGCTTTGCGTTCATCTGCGGGTTTGAAAAGGGCCTTTACCCTCATCCCAATTTCTACATCCTCAGGTTCAACTTCCCCCAACAGATGAAGGATTCCCATATCTTTTGAAGCTCCATCAATCTCTATGACTGCGGGAATTACAGGTTCTTTGATTCTTGAGGCATCGTATGCTATGTAACTTATTGCATATGTATTAACATGCCCTGTGTCCTTTAGATACACCCACTTGTCCGTTTCTCTAAAGCACAACTCACAAAACATTCTTGGAGGAATTAAAATCCTTCCGCACATTCTGCATTTTCTTCCTACAAGCCTTCCATTTTTTAGCTCTTGTAAAAACCTAGAAACTGCAACGCCACATGACCATGAGTACCACAAATTCGGTTTCCAGTAAGTGCCAATTGTCTTTTTGAACTCTTCAGCTTTTAGTGGTGTTCCTCTAAACTCTTTCATCCAATCACCTCCTCATAACAACTACTGTTCCCACCTGCATCAAATCTCCCCAAGCCTGGGCAACCCCTGTTGTAACATCTTTTTTAACCTGCCTTCTACCTGCCTCCCCACGAAGTTGCCAAAAAATCTCACAAACCTTCATCAGGCCTGCGGCTGCAATCGGGTTTCCAACTCCAAGTAAACCTCCTGAGGGACAGACTGGTAAATCCCCATCTCTTTGAGTAACCCCCTCCTCTGTAAGCTTTGGAGCCTCTCCCTTTTTACAGAGCTGCAAGCCCTCCATATGATGAAGTTCCTTGTAGTCAAAGGGATCGTAGGGCTCTGCAACATCTATCTCCTTTCTTGGATTTTTGATTTTTGCCATTTTGTATGCCATTCTCGCAGCATACTCAACATACCTTGGATAGTACAAATCTCTGTTGGTCCAATAGGCTGTATCGAGGCTCCAACCAACACCATCTATCCAAATTGGGTCGTCTGTAATCTTTTTTGCTTTATCCTCAGATGCAAGAACTATTGCACAAGCTCCATCACTCGTTGGGCTTATATCAAGCCTCTGGACAGGCCATGCTAAAACCTCTGAGTTTAAAACATCCTCAACCGTGATCTTTTGTGCAAGCTGTGCACAGGGATGGTCCAAGGCATTTTTTTTGTTTTTCACTGAAACTAGAGCTATCTGTTCCTTTTTTATATTGTGAACATGCATGTACCTCCTCATCTCTAAAGCAAATATCCAGACGAGGTTTGGTCCTAGAGGTCTTTCTATCATGTTGTCAAATATTGTGAGAAAAGCTCCTTGGGGATGAGGTTGACAGGATGACATCTTCTCCTCACAAACAACTAAACATGTGTCAAAAAGTCCTGATGCCACATGCCACCATCCATGAATAACTGAAAAAACTCCAGTTCCTCCTCCAACGTAAGACCTTGTGTAGGGTTTGCGCCATGCGCCTGCGGAATCACTCAAGTACTCTCCCTTCATGTGAACACCATCAAAGGCATCTGGGGCAGAGCCAAGGGCAACACTCTCAATATCCTCAAGACTCAATTCACAAGAATCAAGAGCCATTTTCGATGCCTCGTAAGTAAGCTCCTTTGAAGTTTCTTTAGCTCTCCTCATGAATTTCGTCATTCCTGCTCCAACAACGGCAACCCTCCTCATACTTACACCCCCATGATTATGGTAGCTCCACTGGTGGTAGGTATTCCCCGCCAAGACTGAGCCAACCCTATTTTCACATCAGGTATCTGCCTTCCTGAAGCCTCCCCCCTAAGCTGAGTAACTACCTCAAAAATCCTCATGAGACCTGTTGCCTCAATGGAGTAACCAACACCAAGGCTACCTCCTGAAACATTTACAGGCAAGCCTTCATCTTCCAACTTCAAAGCCTCAAGATGCTGAAGTTCTTTGTATGAAAAAGTATCATCAATCTCTGCAATGTCAACTTCTCTTGGGCTTATCCCTGCCTTTTTGTATGCCATTTTCCCAGAAATTATTGCATAAAGAGCTTCACTCCAATTTCTTGTCTCAAGAGAAGGGGTATCAGAGCACCAGCCAACTCCCTTAATCCATACAGGATTTTCTGTTAAAGATTTTGCAACATTTTCTGAAGCCAAAACCATTACAATTGCTCCATCAACAGGAGGACTTACATCCAAACTTTTCAAAGGATAAAAAATCATCTCTGAATTTAAAACATCCTCTTTTTTAATTTTTGCACCATAACATGCATAAGGATTGTCTAAGGCATTTTTCTTGTTTTTCTCAACAACCATTGCACAGTGTTCTTCTGTTGTTTTTGTCTCATGTAAATATCTATTCATCTCCAACCCTGCAACAAAGAAAGGGTTTAAACCAAGGGGACGATTAAAAATTGGGTCTAGGGCAAAGACATTTATGTTGTTTGGAGCAACAACATCTGAAAGCTTGCTATGTCCCTCCACAACGACAATATCAACTAAACCTGTCAAGATTTGCATGTAGGCAGTAATCAAGCCATGGATACCATCTGCAGTAATAGTACAAACTGGTTTTAAAACTGCTCCCAGTTGGTCTGGAACATACTCATCAAAAATACTTGTTCCCTCCCAAAAATCTTCTGAAACACACACAAAGCTTT
>JBHIDS010000153.1:0-5681 GCA_046760205.1 Candidatus Methanofastidiosia archaeon | reverse complement strand
GTTTTTCAGAAATCTCTAAATCCTTTTCATAGTAATCAATTGCCTTTTACCATTCTCCCTTTCTGTAATAAACTGAACCAAGATTTCCAATGACAGCTCCTAAATTACCAAAGCTATATTTATCTCTACTTTTTTCATAAATTTCTTTGGATTTCAAATAGCACTTCTCAGCCTCATCCCATTGAGAAGTTTTATAGAGATAAATTCCAGTTTTCAAATAATAGTCAGCATCATCAACTTCATAAGCCCTTTTCCAAAAATCTTTTCCAAAATGTTTTTCAACTAAAGAAATTTCATTGAATCCTCCATAGCATTCAATTGCCAAGTCCAAAAAAGTTTTTGGTTCCAATGGCTTTGAATTTTCAAAGAGAAATTCTGCAGCTTTTTTGTAAATTTCTCTTTCATCTTTGATATTCAAGATAGATGTTAGAATTTCTTTTGGTTTTTCACATCCAAATTCCTCAACAATTCTCTTGTATCTCAACTTTAAATCTTCTCCAGAAAAAAATCTCAATCTAACAATGGTGTCTGCCAAAATATCTGGAGAAACAAAATATATGTTCTCCCAGTTCTTCAAATACCCAATTTCTACTAATTTGTCAACAACACTTTCCCATTCCTTTGGAATTTTTTCTTCCTCAAGGTATCTCAAAAGAGAAATTTTTTCCAAAACTTCTAAAACAACATCTCCAAGTATTTCTCTTAAATCTTCCAAAATTGAATTGACTAATTGAAGTCTGTCCTCTATTCCCTTTAGGTTTCCTTTTTTTAAGTAGTGTTGGCAGGCAAGAATTATAAAGTATGGATTTCCTCCAGAAATTCTGTAAATCTTTTCTGAAATACTTTCAATTTCTTTTTTTTCTACTTTTTCCTTTAATTCATTCTCAATCAAATCAAAAGTTTCTCTTGGTACAAATTCCCTCAAATCATCATACATCAATGGTTCTTGAATTCTCAAATCTGTTTTTAAAAAGTCTATAAAAGACCTTCTTGTTGTTACAATCATTTTCACATTCTTCTCTCTTATAGGCTGAATCAAAACTGAAAGAAAATCTCTCATATCTTGGTAATCTTCCAGAAACAGAATCATGTTTTCTTCCAAAGACCTGATAACATCATCAACACTCAACTTGGTTTTTGGATTTTTCAAAAAAGGATTAACAAACTTTGCCTTCAATCCTTTTTCTTCAGAAATTTTTGCAAATTCAATGCAAAGTCTACTCTTTCCCACTCCCCCTCTTCCATACAACACAAGAAATGAAATTTTACTGTTCAAAAAATCTTCAAATCTTTTTATGTAATCCTTTCTTCCCACCAATTCTCTATCTTGAAGACCCTCAAAAATATCATTGTTGTAACTTCTCCAAGATAGCAAAGGTGTGTGGACTGGTAAACCTCTTTCCAACAACACAAAAGTCATTTCATTTCTAATTTTATTATTCTTATTTTTTCTGATTTCAGCCTGTAAAACCTTGTAAATTTTTTCAAAAATCTTTTTTGATTCTTCATGAGGTTTCTTTGATACTTTAGAGTATTTCTCAATCAAGAATTCCTTTTCTGTCAAATTGAACTTTGAAATTTCTCTTTGAACTTTTCTATCCTTCAGCAAATCCAAAAAATCATTCTTGTTCAATTTAAATTCTTTTGAAACTCTTTCACAAGCTTTTTCATAGATTCCCAATAAATCTCTTCTTGAAAAATCTTTTATCAACTCATAAAGAAATGCTGATACAACTCCAAGCCCCACGGCTTCAATCATGTTATATTCTTTCATCAAAACTTTATAAATCTATCGAGTATCTCACCAACCTCAATCCCTTCTCAAGCAATTCTTTTGCCCTTCTCTCATCTCTAGCCTCAGCTCTCACCCTTATATAAGGCTCTGTTCCAGAAGCTCTTATCAAGAGAAATGAGTCTCTGTACTCCAAGAAGACTCCATCCAAGGTGATGATATTTTCTCCTTCAAACTCCTTTTTCAATCTCTTCATCACTTCCTTTTTCTGAGAGTTTCTCACAGGGATTTTCTCTCTCAAGCTGTAATAACTTGGAACCTCCTCTCTGAGCTCACACAGATTTCCAAGGTTCTGCTTCATCTCCAAAATCTTGAGACTTGAGAATATTCCATCTGGAGTCAAGCTGTGCTTTGGAAATATCCAAGTTCCTGAGGGTTCTCCTCCAAAGTCAGCGTTACTTCTCAAAAGCTCTCTTGCAACGTATTTGTCCCCAATCTTAGTCCTTAAAACCTTGCATCCTTTTAGGTACTCTCTCAAACTCAAAGAGGCATCTAGCGTAGTTACCATCTTTTTTTTCACGACAAACCTCGAGATCAAGGCAAGTAGAGTGTCGTAATCGATGTAGCTTCCATGCTCGTCCACACACCCAACCCTATCTGCATCACCATCGTATGCAAATCCTAGATCAGCTTTTGAGACTTCAACAGCCTTTGAGAGAGTCTTCAAATTCTCCTGGGTAGGTTCTAAACTTCTTGAGAAAAAGCCAGATGTGTTGGCATTTAAACTTAAAACCTTCAATCCAATCTCAGAAAATAGTTGTGGAGCAATCACAGATGCAGAGCCGTTGCCACAGTCCAGAACAACTTTGAATTTCTCTTTAATTTTTATATTTTTCTTTATAAGAGATTTGTGTATTTTTATTCCTTCTACTTTTCTCAAATTTCCAACTTCTCTCCAATTCATCTCTTTGAACCTCTCAGATTTAAAGATGCTCTCAAGTTTCTCCTCGTAGGTGCAAGCCAAGCCATCTTGACCCCAAACCTTTATTCCGTTGTATTGCGGCGGATTGTGGGATGCAGTTATCATAACTCCAGCTCTTGCTTTGAAGTTTTTTACACAGATTCCAACTGTTGGGGTAGGCACCACCCCAAGCTCAAATACATCAATTCCACAAAAGATGAGACCAGATGCAAAGGCAATCTCAAGCATCTCAGAGGTGGTGCGAGTATCTCTTCCAATCACAACTTCACCCTTTAAAAGATAGGTCCCAAGGCTTTTTCCAAGCTTCAAGGCTAACTCTGGCGTAACTTTTTTGTTTGCAATCCCTCTCACCCCTGAGGTACCAAAGAGAGTCATGCTTTCCCTTAGTAGATGTGAATTTAAGGTTTGTCCTCTTCAACTAAAACCTTATAAAACATCCATTCAAAAAGGAGAGATGATTAACGTTGACTTTCACATTCACTCTCGCTACTCTGGAGGTACCTCTGATAAGATGTCAATTGAGGTGATAGCAAAACAAGCAAAGCTCAAGGGTCTCGATGTGGTAGGAAGCGGAGATTGTCTGCATCCCTTGTGGAGAAAACATCTGAAAGAAACCTTATCAGATGATCTTACCTACGATGGATGCAGATTCATTTTAACTTGTGAAGTGGAGGATTCAAGAAGAGTTCACCATCTGATTCTATTTCCCTCTTTTTCAGCTGTTGATTTTCTGTATGAAAACCTCAAAAAGCACTCTCCAAACATAACAAAAGATGGAAGGTGTACTTTAAGGTTAAATGGGGCAGAGATAGTAGAGTTTGCAAAAGAGGCTTCTTGTGAAGTGGGACCTTGCCATGCCTTTACCCCCTGGACTGCCATCTACAAGGAATTCGACTCCCTGAAAGATTGCTATCAGGATCAAACGAGGAGGATCCACTTTTTGGAGCTTGGACTCTCTGCAGATACCGAGCTTGCAGATCAAATCTCTGAGCTTAAAAACCTCACCTTCATGTCAAACTCGGATGCCCACTCTCCATGGCCCCACAGGCTTGGAAGAGAGTTCAATAGATTGAAGATCAAGGAGGTCTCCTATTCAGAGATCGTTGCAGCCATAAGGAGAAAGAAGGGGAGAAGGTTCACTCTGAATGTTGGTTTGGATCCAAAACTTGGAAAGTATCATCGGTCTGCATGCATAAAGTGTTATGAAAAGTATTCCTTAAAAGATGCCATCTCGATGAGATGGAGATGTGAGTGTGGGGGGAGGATAAAGAAAGGGGTTTTTGATAGAATCTCTGAGCTTTCAGATAGGAAAAACGTCCATCCTCAACACAGACCTCCCTACATTAAAACAGCCCCACTTTCAGAAATAATCTCTCTCACCACTGGGTACAAAGATATTTACTCTAAAAAGGTGCAGAGCATGTGGAAGGCTCTCGTTGAGAGATTTTCTTCAGAGATCGCAGTGCTTTTGGATGCTTCGTACGCTGAGCTCTCAGAAGTTTCAACTCAAGAGATTGCAAAATCCATAGTATCTTACAGGGAAGGAAAGATGAGGATAGAGGAGGGTGGAGGAGGAAGGTATGGAAAGGTTATTTTAGAGAAAGCTTTGGAGAGAGAGGTTGTACCAAAACAGAGGAGTCTGGATGCATACTTCTAATTTTCGACGATATTCGGAACCGAAAGCTTTATAAATGAATGTAATCATATATTTTTAGTGTCTGTTGAGTGGACAGATACAGACAAAGGATGATAGGAGGAAAGTATATGAAAAAGACAATGAGTATTTTGGTGATCCTTGGGGTACTCTTAACTTCTGTTATCTATTTTGATGAGATAAAGGCTGCCACCTATACTGTGTGTGCATCGGGATGTGATTACACAACAATTCAGGCAGCAATAAATGCAGCAAGTTCTAATGACACAATCCTGGTCTACACAGGATCATACGCTGGTTTTGATGTCAACAAGACTGGAATAACGGTAAGAGCAGCCACTGGTGAAGCACCAGTTATCAATGGAGCTGGAGTTTCGGTGAACGGTCAAGTTGTTGCAGTTCAAGTAAGTGCTCACAACGTTACCATCCAAGGCCTGACCATAGACGGTAGTTACTCTACAGGAATTTATGTATACAATGCAGCAACACCACCCTATGGAGCAAACATATTGGACAACACAATTGACCAAACTGGATATGACCCTGGAGCATTAGCTTCATGGGACGGAGGTGCGATTTATGCAAATGCAGGAGGCAGTCCACCAACCGTTTTTTCTGGAAACATCATAGATTTTGGTAGCAGTAGCAGAGCCCACAATGGAATTAAAACCTGGGGTGACAATGATCCAGATTACACAATCCAAGATAACACCATAACCATCACGACAATGACCAAATACCAAGTGGCTATCAATGTTGAAACAGGAGATGGAAGTGCCACAGTTGAAAACAATACCATCACTTCACCGGACAAGACCCTAGGTTCATGGACTAAGGTGTTTGGAATCTGGCTTTATGGCGGAGGCACTGGAGCCAAAAACACCACAGTCCAAGGAAATACAGTTACCAAGACAGATTACGCTCTCTGGGTAAGTGGCCCAAATGCGGACAATATCTTCGCTACCGAAAACAACTTTTACAGCAGCGATTTTGGATCTGTCATCGAAGGAAATGCAACTGGAGTAGATTTAGAGTGCAACAACATATATAGCAACACCTACTATGGTGTGTACAACGGTGGTACTGTTTTGGTAGATGCAGAATGGAACTGGTGGGGAAGTCTGACAGGACCTTCGGGAGTTGGTCCGGGTGTTGGTGATGCAGTCACTGATGATGTCGATTACTCCCCATGGCTACAATCCCCATGTAATACCAGACCTCTCACTCCACCTTCATTGGAAACAATAATAAATAGTTACAGACCTCTCGCCTCAAATCGTATCATCAAGGTAACTGACTTGCAGAAGGAAGCT
>JBHIDS010000152.1:0-5705 GCA_046760205.1 Candidatus Methanofastidiosia archaeon | reverse complement strand
TAAATTTGTGCTACATGAGAAACATCCAAAGATTTACGAGAGTAGATTCCTTGATGTGTTAGAGTTGTATGAATATGAGGAGGGTTAATCTTGAATGGATTGAAGTTGGAAATTAAGGTTAGATCTGGTTTACTGATTGGTGGGCAAACTTCTCATCTTCTTGCAGATGTGGCAACTGCTCGGGAGCCAAGTGGATGTCCAATAATACCGGCTTCAGCGTTGAAGGGTGCAATTAGAATTGAGTTTGAAAGGATTGCTCGTAAGAAGGGTATAGAGGTTTGTTCTGGGGGAGATCCATCAGCAGTTTGTGGAAAAGAAAAAGAAAAGCCATGTATTGCATGTTCTGTATTTGGCTCATCAGGTCTTTTGACAAAGGTTAGGTTTAAGGATGCAGTTCTTTCCAATAATATTTATCGCAAGTTGTTTACTATAGGTAAGCATGGAAAAGAAAAAGAAAAGTCTACTGGTTTTGGTTATATTCTGAGACATGGGACCGCGATATCCAGAACTAGAAAAGTGGTTGAAGAGGGGGCTTTATTCACCTTGGAAACCCTACCAAAGTTTCCAGAGCACTTAGTTCTGGAGTCTAAGATTCTCTTACTTCAGCCATTGGAAAAACAAGAGCTGGAAATGCTTAAATTGGCATTAGCAAACCTTAGGGCTATTGGGGCAGACAAGTGCAGAGGCTTGGGTCAAGTGCAAGTTTCGTGGAAGGAGGTTGAGGAAACTGAGAAGAAAAAAGCCTCACAGCAAGAAAAAGAAGAAAATAAAAAGGTAGTATATAAGATGATCTTAGTTCCAAAAGAGTATGTGCGTGTAAGTGATGTAAAAGCAAAAACTAACTTCCTTGAAACCCTTAAGTTCCTACCTGGTTCAACTGTCAGAGGTGGGGTTGCTAGGTCCTTTGCCAAAGAGAAAGGTTGGAATAGTGAGGATTTTAGAAAGGCATTCTTAAAAGATCCTGTTATATTCTCAAATTTCTATCCTACCGTGGTGGGAGATGTGCCACCAAAACCAATTCCATTATCAACTCGCACTTGCAAGAAGTTTCCTGGCTTTAAGTTCAAAAAAAAAGATGAGGAAAGAGAGAGTCATGGAGCAAAGGACCTTCTTATTCCAGCAACAGTTGTAGCCAAGTTACAGTCTGCAGGTGTACCTGCTTTTTTGGAAGATAAATGTGAAATTGAAAATTGTGGATCAAGGCTTAAGCCATATCAAGGTTATTATCTGTATGCTGGTTCTGAAGGTTTGGCAGGACCAACTGGAAGGCTGAGGATGACTACTAAGACCGCTATTAATCGCTCCCGCTTGACTTCTGAAGAGGGACAGTTATATTCTTATGAACTCATTGATACTAGACTTGAATACCCTGTAGATGGTATAGGTGAAGAAAAAAGGTTGCATTTTATTGGTAATGTTATAAACATAACTGATGCCTTGCTTGAGTATTTACAAACAAATCCATATCTCTTGGTAGGAGGGGCAAGAAACAGAGGCTATGGAGAGGTTGAGGTTAAGATTGAAAAAATGAGTGAGGAAAAAGAAGAGGATTTGAAAAAAAGGTTATTGGAGTTTACTAAGGCTATTCGTTCTCGTTTAAAAGAAGCTGGCTTAAAGAATATCAATGATCAAGATATTGATAAAACCTTATTTTTCTCTCTTACTCTGACCTCAGATTTAATTCTCCCTCCTTATGCCAATAAAGAATGGTTCATAAATCTGATTGCAAAAGAATTTAAACTTAAGCAAGATAACTTAAAATTAGAAAAGGCATTTACTGCCATCTCTTATCGAGGTGGGTTCAATGATGCTTTGGGAATACTCAAGGATTATGTACCTATCTTGGAGAAAGGAAGTGCATTTGTATTATCTTATCCCGAGGATGGAGAGACAGATATAGTTAATGCTCTACCTAAACTCCTCAAGGAAGGGATAGGTTGGCACAAGAAGGAGGGATTTGGAAGGTTTAGCTTTTGTGATGAGTTTCATATTAAAAGAATTAAGCAAATTTAGGTGGATGGTATAATGGTACAAAAACAGATAGAAATCATACAAAAAATCCAAAAACAAAAAGACGGCTTGGTGGAAAAGGTTGAGAAATTCTTTGAGGAACGCGAAGGAGATTCTAAGCAGAAAGTACCTGTAACTAGGACGCAGTTGCACAATGTTTTAGGTATGGCAATTGCAACAGATTCTGTAAAGGAGATTATTAACTACCTCAAGCATCAAATTGCAAGGCACAAAGAATGGCGCGAAGACAGTTTTGGAAAAAATCTGATCGAGAAGATCAATGAAGTATCTGTAACTGCTGGAAATGACAGAAATCTTAAAATCCAGTTAGTGCGTTTGTTCCTTGGCTATTTTGCAAGGGAAGCAAGGTATGTGAGAAAAGACTGGGAGGCTAAAGGTCATGAAGAATAGAAATAACATAGGATTTGAAGTCCTCATAAGGAGAATATTGTTAAAAGGCACTATTAGCCTCCAGACCGGGCTTCACATAGGAACTGGTAGAGATATTGGAGCTAGTGCTGTTGATAATCCAATACTCAAGGACTTCTTAGGCAAACCATTTATACCTGGTTCTTCGTTAAAAGGGGTTCTCCGATCCAACCTTGAGGCTTTCCTTAGAGCATATAACGACAGAGAATGTAGTAATCTGTGCTGTGAAGTAGTAGGCAACAAAAAACCATGTATAAGCAAAAATGCAGATGAATTAAAATTCTTGATTGCCATAGGAAATATCTTGAAAGAAAAAGGTCCTTTGAGCAAAGAAGAGATTGAATATAAAATGTCGCAGAGGGGCTGGAAAGAAGATAGAATTAAGGAGGCTGGAGGATACCCTAAATTGCTAAAACTAGCTCTGAAGGAAGGCATAATAGCCATTACTACTAAAAAAAAATATAAATTCCAGAAAGATGCACCAAGTTTGGATGAACTTATCTGGAAGTATAGCTGCTGGATCTGCAAATTATTTGGATCTTCTTGGATAGCATCGAAAGTTCAAGTTATGGATATGGAAGTGTGCAAAGAGTGGATGCCAGAAATGCTTTCTCAAAGGGATGGAGTTGTGATTGACAGAGAATCTGAGACTGCGGCTTCAGGTGCCCTTTTCCAATATGAAGCTGTTCCTGCGGGAACTGAATTTAATTTTGAGATCTTGGTTGAAAACCCTGAGGACTACGAACTTGGTCTTTTAATGCTTGGCTTTGAATTATTCAACAAGGGCTTTGCTCATTTAGGTGGAGATACTTCAAGAGGTCTGGGACGCATCAAAATTAACCTATCTGACATTATTGAAATTGACCCCGATGTTGTAATGAAACAACTTGAAGCTAGCTTGGAAAGTCCAAGCAAATCAGAAACTGAAGAAGAGTCTAAAGAAGAGGAAAAAGTGCAAGAAGAGCCTTCAACGAATAATACAGCTACTGATCCATTGCTAGAGGATTTGAAAAGTTGTGTGCAGCAAGCAGAAATTATTTATCGTGAAGAGCTTGTGAAAGCAATGCAGGATCGGGGTTGGAATAAAGA
This sequence comes from Candidatus Methanofastidiosia archaeon, assembly GCA_046760205.1. Lineage (GTDB taxonomy): Archaea > Methanobacteriota_B > Thermococci > Methanofastidiosales > SZ-28-30 > JBHIDS01. Next base: position 2,177 of record JBHIDS010000152.1, on the reverse strand, counting down.
TAAATTGAAAGAAGCAGGATATAAAAATTACAGAGTTCTTTTCGATAAAGCAGTGGAGTTAGGTATCCTTGTCCGTGAAAGTGGATTCTATAAACTAGCTGAGTCTCAACCTGATCAGAAGTCTGAGGAAAAGATTGAAACTGAAGAGCAACCAACAGAAAAGCAAAAAGAAATCTTAGAAAAGACTAAAAAATGGTACAGAGCTCTGTGGCAGGAACTTCAAGAGGTTCTAAAATCAAATAATAAAACCAAGGAGGAAAGATAATGTTTAAAATGCTTTATAATCAAGCTAAATTAATGATGTGCATTCAACCTATAAGTCCAATTCTCGTGAAGTCTGGACTTGAGGCATTTGATCCTACTCGCCCTGATATGGAGTTCATTCGATCTAGAGTTCCAATTGGAGACGAAGTTAAAGAGGTTCCCTTCATACCAGGAAGTAGTATTAAAGGCATTATCCGAAGTCATGCCGAGAGAATTCTCAGAACTCTGAACCTTCAGTGCTGCGACATCTCAAGAAAGGGTGAAGATTGCATAAGCTGGTGGGAAAAAAAAGAAAAAAAAGAAAAGGGTGAAGCAGAAAAGGAAATGCGATATAAAGATCACTGCTATGCATGCAGAACCTTTGGCTCCACTAAACTTGCCAGTCGCACTAGAATTAGTGATGCCAATCCATGGAAGTTCGGAGCAAAACAAGAAGAAATGAAAACTCAGATTGAAAGCATTCACACAGAAGAGAGACCAGGGGTTATGATTGATCGCAGGAGAGGGACTGCTGCAAAAGGAAGTCTATTCTTTTTTGAAGTTCTGACTTCTGGCTCTTTCTTTGCCGAAATAACTCTGCGCAACTACCAGCTTTGGCAATTGGCGCTTTTGAGCTTAGTATTGCGGGACATTAATGAAGGACACCAACGCTTAGGTGCAGGAAAATCAAGAGGATTGGGGAAAGTGTCAGTTCGTATTGAGGATTTTGAAATTCAACAACTTGGAGCCTTGGCAGGTGATGGAACCAAGATGTATGGAGTAGGAAAACTAAATAGCTTGAAAAAAGAGTATGACCTGTTAGAAGATGATGAAATTACAAAAACAAATAGCCTTAAAGTGGAAACCAATGGATTTATTCGTACTATCTTTAAGCCAGATCCTAGTGTATCTCCAAACACATGTTGGGAAGAGATGGCAACAGAGCTAGTAAAAAGTAAGAATTGGAATAAACTCCTTGAAGGGGGCAAAACTCATGATTGAGATTCAGTCTTTGCAAGATGCAATCTATGCTATCAAAGGACAACAAGGATTGACTGTTATACTTGGAGACTGGAACCAAGGATTGGGTTTGAAAACTGATGTCAATGATAAGGAGATGGTAGAATTGCTTAGTCCCCTCCAAGAAAACTATGGTCAAAGCTTTGCCTTCTGTGCCTTTAATGAAAATATAGATGTTCGGTGGGATGGCTCTTTTGGAGTGGTGTGTGAAGAGAATGGAGAAGAAAAGGTGCTACTCCTTGAATCAGACACTAAGCACAATCCAGGTATGCTTAAATTTAAAGAAAAAGGATATGATAGAGTGAAAGTTGAAGAAATAAAAAAAGATGGAAGAGTTGTATTCCTTAAATTCAAGCAACTTTTGAAAAAGGAGGGGTAAAATGATTATAGAACGCAAAATGAATGAGCAAGATGATTTCTATGTTGTTTCAATGCTAGAACCCAAATCGAAAATAATAAATGAAAGGTGTTACCATGATAAGATGAGAGATTTATGTGGAATGCTCTCTATCTGGATTGAAGCAAAAACTCCTCTTTATGTTGGCACTGGTGGATATGAACGGGATAATAATGGCATTTATCTGCCATTCACTCGCAGAGGGGGCCAACTTATCATACCAGGTAGCACAATAAAAGGTGTGGTGAGGAGCTATGCAGAGGCACTTTCCTTTTCTTGCGAAGGAGGTAAGTGTAAGGGTGAGAATCTTTGCCAATGCTGTTCCCTCTTTGGAAGTCAAAACTTTTCAGGAAGACTCCTCTTTACAGACACTGAGCCAGTTGATCCAAATACTGTAAATTTGAAGATCTACAATATCACCCCTAGGTGGGGAGGGAAGAATAAAGATTATGGAGGTAGGCGCTTTTATCCACACTCCTACCAATATCCTAATAGAAGTGTTGAGAAGAAGTGGCTT
>JBHIDS010000151.1:0-5737 GCA_046760205.1 Candidatus Methanofastidiosia archaeon | reverse complement strand
GATTATTCTTTAAAGCTATCTTCTGGAGAGCATAAGATTGGATTAAAGGTTTCAGATGATAGAAAACAAGGTTATACAGAAAAAGCTGTTACGATACCAGAAGGAGAAAATTTTGCAGTTATGCAGAAGGTTATTGAGGTTGATCCTGATGAATTGTATCCTGAAAGGAAATTGGGGATTCCGATTAAAGGGATAAATTATCATATTGGAAGACGTTTTATTGGTTATTATGGTGTACCTCCTACAGAACTTGAAATGGAAGAAGCATTGACTATTATTAGAAATGAATTGGGATGTAATGCTATCAAAATATATGGAGATTACGAAGACTTAATGATAACCTGTGCGAAAAAAAGTTTTGATAAAAATTTTAAAACTATCATTCTTTCTCCGAGATATTCAAAGAAAAATCCCTCCGAAGATATGGATATAGAAGGACACATTGAAAATATCATAGAATTTTCAAAAATAGCAGAAAATTTAAGAAAAAAATCAGATTCAATTATTTTGTCTGTGGGAGATGAACTTACAATTTCTGTTAGGGGAATTACTGGTGGACTCACATACGAAGAACGAGTCAAAGAGATGAAAGATAAATGGACTGATATAACCTATCAAAATAAGTTGAATTTATATCTAAAGAAAATAATCAAAGGTGTTAGAGAAAATTTTAAGGGAAAAATAACCTATGCAAGTGCTGGAGGAGAAAGATTTGGTATAAATTGGGATGATTTAGATTTTGACATAATTGGACCACATTATTATATAGCAAAAGAATGGTATACTAAAGAAGAAATGATAAAAACATTACTTAGTTATAAAAAATATAACAAACCCATTTACATAACTGAATTTGGCTGTAGTAGTTATGAAGGTGCTTCTAGATGGGGAGGGGGCGGATTTTTTAATTATACTAATCAGAAATATAGTCAAAAAGAACAAGCTCAAACTATTGAAGAAAGTATAAAAGTCTATGAACAGGCTCATGTTGATGGTATTTTTTTATGGGAATTTATTGAAAGATTTGGAGATGACGCAAAAAGTTTAGGAATAATTAAATATAATGAAGATAATCCAATGGAAAGAAAACTTGGATTTTATATGTATAAATCTTATCAAACTCTATAATAATCAAAAAATAAATATATAATAAAATTATTAATTTTGGAATGATAATAATAAGAAGAGATGTTATCTATGATCTGTCCTTGTTGTAATGGACACTTCCGGAAATTCTTGCCGTTTGGAGTTAAACCAAGACCAAATACCCAATGCCCCACGTGTGGTTCTTTTGGGCGACACCGATTACTGTAGTTATATTTAAGAGATAAGACAAATTTCTTTACGGATAAACTCAAAGTACTTGAGATAGGACCAGTGAAATTTTTCCAAGACTTGATTATATAAGCGGTGATATTTATTCACCTTTAGCTATGGTAAAGATGGATATAACAGATATACCATTTCCTGATAATCATTTTGATTGTATAATTTGTTGTCATGTTCTCGAGCATGTTCCTGATGACCGAAAAGCAATGAGAGAGTTATTCAGAATTCTAAAACCGGGTGGATGGGCAATACTACAATCGCCAATTAACCTTAATCGTGATAAGACATTTGAAGATCCAAATATCGTATCATCTGAAGAACGGGAACGAGTTTTTGGTCAGAGTGATCATGTTAGAATATATGGAAGAGACTTCAAAAATAAGCTTGAGGAAGTAGGTTTCGTAGTAAGAGTTGATAATTATGTACAAAAATTAGGAGATTCTGTAATTAAAAAATATGGTTTGATGAGAAATGAAAAAATCTATTTCTGTTTGAAACATGAATTATGGAATTACATACACGAAAAGAAACTTTTTATTGATGGTTATAAACATTATTTAAAAAAAATGAGTATAAATATAAAAGTAGTCAATCGGTGTAATCTACATTGTAAAATATGTGATATAGTTCAACAACAATCTTCTAAAACAAAAGAAATACATATCAAAAAGATAAAAAAATTGATTGATGAGGCATCTGAACTTGGTGCAACGCGTCTACACACAACTGGTGGAGAACCAATCATAAGAAAAGATATTCTCGAGATTGTAAATTACGCTAAAAAACTAGGATTTAAAAAAATAACTCTAGATACTAATGGAAGAATGTTTTCTTACAAAGATTTTTGCGAAGACCTAAATCTTTTCCAACAACGTTTCTTATGTGGGTTAAGGTTTTTGCTCATAGTAGGTCTCTTAACTCCTCCTTACTTATGCCTGCCTGTTTTAGAATTTCAAGTAATGTTCCCTTGGGCAAATCTCTTTTATGAAGAGGAACAACAACCCTTCTTTTCATCTCTGGGTGATAATAGATATGATGACTTCCTTTAACTCTATCCAGTACAAAATCCTTCTTTTCAAGTATTCTGATTACCTTTCGAGGAGTAAGGGATGGAAGCTTAGGCATGAACCTCTACCGTTAGAGTATATTCCAGAGTCCCCTCCTCTGTTGGTATCTCTTCACCATGCTCTTTTAAGCTCTCTATGTATAACTCAATAGCTTCCTTTGCCATCTCTATCGCTTCCTCTATTGTGTCTCCGTATGTAACACAGCCGGGAAGAGAAGGAACTATTACCGTATAACCCCCCTCAGGTTCTTTTCTCATCATAATTCTATAGCTTAATAGTCTCATTTTATCTCCTCATGTAAACAAACTATTTAAGGGACTCTTTATCTCTTTTAAATCTTTATTACTACCTGAGTATATATCTCCATAGTTTTTAAACTTTTTGATTGAATTATGCAACAAACCATAACTATCCCATTTCACATGTTCTGCAGTAAGGTCTAAACCTTCCAACTGAATTAAAGTTAATCAAGGGGTCTCCTCAAGCTCTTGTAACCTTTTCAGAATCTCCAAGATCTTTTGGGTGAGCATTTCATATTCCTTAGAGTCTTTCGGGTACTTTGCTCTCTCAAGATAAAGCCTTAAAAGCTCTGCCAGAAGCTCTCCCTTCTCCCTCTCAACATCGCTTTCAAGCCCAGGAACTTTCTCTTCTTCACCTGTTTTCTTAAGCTTTGAGAGTAGGTTTCCTATGGCTTCTCTTGGAGTCTGACCCTTAGCAAAAGTTTGAGTTCTGGGTTCTATAGCCACCAAATTCCATAGATCAACAGAAGCCTCACGCTCCTTGTAGACCGAGAGTAAATAGAGAGGAACTATCTTTTTTTCGTAGGTGAAGGGATAGATTATGATGTTTCCATCTCTCCTCACGTTCTCAAAGAGCTTGAACTCTGATTGATACTCATTGTCTAGAAATCCCTGGGTTATCTCCTTTCCACTTATCTTCTCTCCCTCAAGTTTTACCACATAGAACTTTATCTTAGAAGTGATTCTGTCCGCGAATCCGTAGAGCAGGGCTGTTATCTCCTTGGACTCACTCTCTCTTAAAATCATCTGTAGATAGGCTGCATACTCGTACTCTCCACTTGCAGGATTTCTTGAGATCATGTAGTAGATGGCATCCAGATAGTCCCCCTTCTTAGTGTCTATGGAGTAGAAGTTGGTTTCCTCGATGTATGCCTTTGGATCTTTTATGTGATAGGTGGTGTAGGCGTTTGCCACATAGAAGAGAAAATTATCTGGAGCTCTCAGTTGTTTCTTGAGCTCATCTGGCATCTCCTCTCCTTCTTTTATCCAGGGATAGGTTTTCATGAATATTCTCTTGAAGATGTCCTCAGGTCCAACATAGAAAACCTCCACCTCTCCATTCTCCATGTTGGTTAGGGTTTTTATTACATTTCTTTTGTACTTGAGATTTACGTATGGAATGTATTTATGGGCATCGAGTGAGAGGTTGTAGTCTGTTAGGATGTAGAACTTTTTATCGATTCTCACTATGTAGCTATCAAGGTCTCTCTCAAGTTCTAAGGGAACGTATATTCTCGTCCTCTCGTTCACAGACCTATAAGGAACGTACAACATAGACTTGTACTCCTTCCAGGCGCCGTACTGTTCAAGCCTCAAAAGTGTTAGCCCAGAGATTGCTATCTTCTTGGTATCAAACTCAGGTCCATCTCCCAGGTTGGTGGTTTTCCCAGATGTTAGGAACATCTTGTAATCGTACGAGTTGTGAAGAACTCTCTCTTCCTCTCTCACCCCAACGTATCGATAATCCACCTTTCCCTCTCCAAAGTAGATCTTTTCCCCCGCTTTGGAGATCTCTTTGGTGTTGGCATCTGTCAGGATTAACTCATCAGTTCCAACATAAAAGATATGCTGGGTGTAGAAGTTGTTGGTCACTGGAGAGGTGGGCTTTAGGGTTTTGTAGGTTACCCAGTAAAGTCTCTTGGTATCTGCATCGATGAAGATGTCTGTATCTGAGGTATCAAAGTATCTCTCTCCAAGCTTTCTTATCATGAGTTTCTGTCCAGTCTTGTAGTCCCATACCTTTATTCTGTCTACCAAAAATTCGTTTTCCAAAAAGAACTCGTCTACATCGATGGTAGAAAACTCTTCTATTGAGAGAACCTGAGGTGAAATTTCTTTAATATCCTCAACGCCTGATACCCACCTGTTGGCGTTTATCTCCCTCAGCTTGTACTCTGTGTTTAGGAGTGCATCTCTGGAGACGCTCTGGTTTAGGAGAAAGGATTTGAAAGAGAGAGCGATTATGGGAGATACGATAATCAAAATCAAAAGGAGGGCATACAGGCTTTTCCTTCCTCCAATTCTCTCTACCCTCTCTCCTCCAAAGAATCTCTCAAGTAAGGGCATGTAGAAAAGGCTTGCAGCAAAGATTATTGCCCTAAGTGGCAGAGCCGCGAAGAAAGATATGAAGTTCAAAGCTAACATGATTCTAAACTCATCTCTCTTTCTCAAGGAAATGAGTGTTTTTAGAGTTATCAGGAAAAGAATGAGACTGTTTAGAACCCAGCTCAATTTCAGAAAGTCAAAGACACCAAATCTCACATAATCAGGATTTTGAATGTAGAATCCCAAAAACTCGTCAAGGAAAGTAACTCCTGCATAGATGAGAGAAGCCAAAAAAATTAGAAGGGCTGTGGAGACTTCAAAGCCTCTCCTTACCTCAATAGGTTTTTCAGATTTCACCTCTACTTCTCTCTCCCAAAGATCGAGCCTTCTCCTCTCCCACTGCTTTCTTATCTCCTCTGAAAAGGTGACGAAGAGAAAGGGAATTGCTGCAATGACTGCAACGAGAATCATCAAATTCTTTAAAATGGTGATTGCTGAGATGAACATGTAGCTCTGGTAGAAGGAATCTGTGTTGTAGATGAAATTCATTATCATAGGCTTTTCAATTTGAGGAAACTCGTTGAGATAGAGAGCATACTTTAAGTATAAGGGAATGGCAGGGATTGCAGAGTAGATGAATATGAAGGCAATGAAGTACCAAAGGTATCTATTTTTAAAGCCTCCAAGGATTCTACTCTTAAGAGCTTTCCTGAAAGGCGTTAGAAAGAGGAGAATGAGAAAGAGTATGAGGGCTACTCCGAGCCTCCAAATGAACCCTATTGAGAAGAGCTTGAGCTTTATAAGGAATTGATCATGAAATAAAACCCACAAAACCTTGAACCTGAAGTAGATTGGAATCCCAAACAAGAAATACGCAATTATGAGAAGAATGACTAAAAAAATTATTATTCTTAAAAGTCTCGACAATCTCTCAAACACTCTCTTACTTTTCATCCATCTATGTTGTACGAAGAGTTTATATAGCTTTGCCCATAC